>CAZEBY010000008.1:0-64286 GCA_964510565.1 uncultured Lachnospiraceae bacterium
TCTCAAGCCTCTTTTATAAAGGCTTTGTTTGCTCAATTAAGCTGGGAAAGTTGAGATATTTAGTATGTTCCGTGGCCTTAAATGCTTGGGAACATAAAGTTCGTACTGACCCTAGGTCCTTCCCAAGTCTCTGATAGATATTGATTAGCTGATCGTAAAAATCTATTAATTCAGACTTATTAGTTGTTTTTTCAATATCAAGCTGTAATAAGGTCATTGTTTCTTCTAAAAGTTTTTCAGATTCGACTAACTTTTCGGTATTGTCATATACCTCAACTAGGAGCAAGTTTGTTTTGCCACTAGCGGCGATCTGCCTTGCTTCCATTAATACTTCCTCTGCTTCGGTATACTTTTGAGTAGCAATATAAACTTCAGCCTTACCTTCATACGCTGATATCTGCTTTGAATCAATGTCAATGGCATCATTAAAAGCCAGGATGGCTTCTTCATATTTACCTGCATCCAGATATTTCTGCCCCAGATCTAGCATTTTGTTAATTGTATCATTTTTCATTTGTGTCATAATCAGAAAAACCGACAGAACAAGAATGCTTAGAACCACCACCAAGCCTAGGCACAGATATATTTTTTTACGGCTTAAATTAGTGGTTGTCAGTGTTTCATTACATAACTCTTCCGTTTTATCGCAGTCAATCAGTGGTTGAATTTCCTGTTTTTTTAACATAGATACTCCTATCCATCAACTTCTTTCCTATTAACACAGCATCAGTTAATTCGCCGATATACTCCCCCTCAATTGATTTTCATATTCTTACCATCATTATCCGCCATACAACCTATGGTTCCTTGCTTGAATCGAAGAACTAAAAAGTATATCTTGTCTCTGGCGATATTCATTAGCGAAAGAGCTGTTGGTTCATTTATTTTTTGTAAATTAACCTCTATTATTGTTCCGTATGCCGCCAACTGTTCATTAGTTTGTGAAATGATTGTTTATACCTCGCTTCCATCAAAATTTCATTCGTTCTATAGATGAGTGTTTTTTCAAGTACTTTTTGCCCTTTCTGTATTATATTTTACAACAAACAGATCAAGAATCCAAATGATCAAAATAAATCATTTCATTGTCGATAATAAAAAATGTCACCTGCACGAAATTCAAAGGGATAAAGTCCGTTTCTTCAATCGTTGCATTATAAAATCTCATTCATGAGCATACAAACGAAATCGTCCGTCGCGTTTTTCTAAGTGTAACGTTATCACTGAAGTTTTCAATTAATCATTCCTACTGAGTTCCATCCAATTTAACCCGATAACAACTGGATTGTCGCTTCCTGTATCGTTAACAGATTAAAGTTACTCTTAAATGTAAAATTTTTATTGCGAAATATTGTAACCTTTCAGTGCTGACATACGCTAAAGACTATGGCATATTTTTTTATATCAAAACAACCATAGTTTCAAAATCAACAACAATTTGATTGATTTTTCAGCCTTGATTCTGTTATACTCATCTTAAAAGAATCTTAAGATTTTTCAAGTTTATATAAATTCAGTATAATTCGAGAGGGTAAAGTGAAAAGTCCAAATAATAAAAACGAAGATACGGCAAAACAAACGAAAAAAATTTCGATGCCAGAATTAGAAAACCAAACCGACTTTCTAATTCGAGATGAAGAATCCTCTTCACTAATTCCGAATGATTGTAGCGTAAAAAAACAAGTACTTTCTGATTTCGATGTTAATACACTCAAACAGAATCAAGCCGATCATGAAAACGAATCTTCGCTTGAGACGGATTTAAGTGACACTGATAATCCACTCTTGAATGAAATCTGTGAAAACTATTCGCTGAATAGCTCATTCAGTGATGAGGAAAATCATGATTCAGAGGAAGAACCAACCGAACCACTAGTGAATGAAGTTACTCTAAAATCAAAAAAAAATAAGCAACGTTATCTCATCATTGGTACTGGTATCGGTGTTTTTATCCTCGCCGCTCTTGCTTTTTTCATTCCAGCTCAAATGAAGGCTGCTGAGATCAACAAATCTCTTGAACTGGGAGAAAAATATCTGGAAGAAGGTAAATATGAAGAAGCCATCCTTGCTTTTAATGAGGTCATCGCCATCGAACCCAAACAAGTAGCTGCCTATGAAGGGAAAGGTTCTGCCAATATCGGCTTAAAAAACTACACTGAAGCTGAAGTCCAACTCGAAACAGCCAAGTCCATTGAGTATACGGACAACGGAAAAGCGCTTATGTCCGATGTCTATATCAATACCGAACGAAAAGATCTGGCCAAATCGCTGCTGGATGAACTCATCAATCACAACCCGGAAGAAACCCGAGTCATTATTTATGTTTCAAAATTATATTCCCAACTCAACGAGTACAACAAAGTTATTGAGCTTCTGGAAAAGAAAATCACGAACACTTCTGATCAAGAAGAACTCAAAAAACTCTACAATGAATTAATCAATACCTTCGTTAAAGCCGGTAAAACCGAGGACGAAATCCTTGCCCTCCTGGAACGGGCCGCAAAAGCGACTGGCGATCAAAGCTACCTCGATAAAAAAGCCAATTATATCGTTAAAAAACCAAGTTTCAGCCTGGCACCGGGTGAATACCAAGGGACCCAGTCACTGGAAATAATAAAAGGTAGTTCAACTGATAAAGCTTATTACACTATCGATGGCAGTGACCCCAGTATTTCGTCTACTGAATATACAGCTCCCATTGCCCTTCAAGCCGGTGAAATCACGGTGAAAATGATGGAAATGAATGAAGCTGGCATAAAATGCCCGGTAACGGAAGGAAAATATGTCATTAAACAAAATAAGCTCACAAATGGAGAGTTTATTGATAAACTTTCTGGGGTTTGGTATAGATATGCTGACCAAGACTGCATTCTCAATATCACAAATACAGAGTTGCGATTTTGGGTAAAATACAGCCCAGGCTGGGGAAGTTATGAAATATTAAGTACCACTGAAAAAGGAGGTACGATTCGAATAACAGATTACAAGGTAGAAGGTGTTAATCAAGGTCCAGTGGAATATGAATTTGATTTTGGTCCCCCTGGTGATAACAAAATAAGTATTCGATTGCATACCGGAAATGTTGCGAATAGTGATGCATGGTTTGAATACACTGCCGCACAAGATATTGGTAATAATCGTTATCAGTTACCTTCTGATTTCAAATCACCCTATGTCAATAATGGAATTGTTACTATTCCGTAATGTTGGTTAGCGTGTCAGAAGTAGTTTTTGCCATAATTGCATACAATATGTTGACTATGCTCTCGATATAATTTACACTCCCAACATCCCCTCTTAACATCAATCATAAAGACCATCCCGATAACTATTTTATTGCTACTCCGGATGGTCTTTTTATCAATCACACTAAACAATCAATTTTCAAATTATTTTTCATGCCGCATATCGTTCAAGAAATTTATTCCGAATACACGTATGTTTCACCATCAACCTTAATTTTTCCGTCATTAGGAGCCCCTTTGTCTACCATAAGCGCATGAGTTGCTGTTCCTGCAAAAATCCAAATCATTGTGTCTGATTTTATGTCAACTCGATATGCAACTAAAGTCGATTGTATTCCGTCAGTCCTATTACCAAAAGAACAGTCGTTACCTGAAAAAATCAGTACGTACTTATCACTAACCCACTTTCCTTGTATTTCATCAGGAATCAACCAATTCGTTTTAACAGTATAATTTCCTACTACTACTGGACTTTTAACCCCCTGCTCATTTACCTCAATCAATTTAACTGTGATATCGCCAGGCTGCATAGAAATAGGCGCAGTATATTCAGAAGAAATACTACTGGGTTCGGTTCCATCAATAGTATAGTAAACCTTATCCGCTGCATTGCCTTTAATAATTTCCAGCGTTTGTGCTCCCTGATATTCGCCGGGCGCTAAATTAAAGCTCGGTTTTTTTACAATATAGCTTTCTTTTTTCTGGATATAGCTTTGATCGCCAGTCGCATTGGCTGCTCTTTCCAGTAAAGCCAGAATGTCAGCCTCTGTTTTTCCGGTCTTTATGTAGGCGCCGATCAATTGATTATACAGTTCTTTCAGTTCTTCTTTATCCAGGGTATTTCCGATTTGTTTTTCTGTTAGATCAATGACCTTAGCATATTCATTAATCTGGCAGTACAGATCGGCAATTTGAATAATCATCTTTGTTTCACCAGGTTCTTTTTTCATAACTTCATCAATCAGGGCGACCCCTTGATCTGTACGTTGAGTATTGATATAAACGTCTGCCATTAAGACTTTCCCATTGTCGGTAAAGTCAATGGCTTTTGCATTTTCTAATTGGGTTTCCGCTTCAGAATAATTATCAAGACCTAAGTAAGAAGCCCCTTTTCCTTCATAGGCCGCAACTTGTTTCGGTTCAATGGCGATGACCTCGTCAAAGGCAAGAATCGCTTCTTCATATTTTCCTTCTTCCAGGTATTTCTCTCCGAGATCAAGCGCCTTGTTCATTTCAGATGTTTTCATTTGCGCAAGAATCAGAAAAGCAACAACCCCCAAAATGATCACTCCCACCACGAGTCCTAAAATAATATAACCCCGCTTAGATTTCTTATTACCAATCAGATTTTTTCCATTCTCCAACGCTTCAGTTACTTCTTCGGGGACTTCGACTGATAGAGAAGTCAAATTTTCTTCAGTTAATGGTTTATTTTCACTTTCTTGATTTGAACATTGAATCTCTGTCTTTCCTAATTGGCAATCCGCTGATTCACTATCATTTTTCATGCTTACCTCTCATTTATCTTTTTCTATCGATTTAGAAAACTAATGCCCCAGCGGAAATGTCAAATATCCGTTCCGGTTTATTGCCAAATATCCGGTAGTTATCAAAGATATTTTTTTAGAAGCTGTTTGGCTTTGGTAACTTCCTGAAATTTCCAAAACAGGAATGGCATCACCGGAGATATCTTCCACTCCAAATAATTTCCTAAAAAACTGTTAGCTCTGAAATAGCCGTATCGTGAACGCCATCATCTGATCCCTCTACTACGTTTCGGATCACAAAACGTATCGTATCCCCATTTGAAAGACTTAGGGGATTTACTGAGAATTTTTGTTCACTTCGCGATCTTTCCAATTTGCAGCTGAATTTGCTCACGTTATTTACAAGAACTTCCAATTCACTGGGACTCCCATTTTCATTAAAAGCTTTCGTACTTTTGAGATATCCATTTTTAATCGAAAAACCGTTCATCGTTGTTGGCTGTGATCCGTTATATACCAGTTCGATATACTCACCAATTCCGTCTCCTGGCACACCTTCAACCCAGGCGGTGTTATCACTTTGATCCAGAACATTACTGGGGCTATAATTGATTCCCCCCATATCCGGTAACGTTGACGAAGCTCGGGCACTAAAACTGCGAATCGATGAACTTCCTGAAGATGCTGTTGTTCCTTGTAATTGAACCGTAGATGCCGCCACCTCCTGAACGCTGTATTCACCCTGAATAACCTTCCCGGCAAATTCATCCAGTCCAATTTCAATCGCTTTGACTGTCGTTTTTCCTGTGTTTAACTCAATTGCAGCGGTATACTCCTTTGAACTGGACGTGGGATCAGAGCCATCGGTAGTATAATAGATTTTGTCATTGTCATTTCCTTTATTGATCTGTAAGGTCTGCTTTGCCTGATAGCTTCCGGGATTAAGGCTAAACGTCGGAACTTTTGCTTCATATTCTGATTTTTTCTCGCTGTAAACACTACTTCCGGTTTTTTCAGAAGCTTGATCTAAAAGACTGAACAAATTTTCTTGGGAAATTTTATTTTTGATCGCCCCTGCAATATAAGCATCAAATATGTGCTTTAATTGTTCATTATCCGTATTCAGTTTAATTGCGTCTTCAAAATATGTTTTTGCTTTATCAAAGTCTCCTGATCCGGAATAAGCATTTCCCATTCCAATGTACGCATCCAAATTGTTCCCATCGATCTTTAATACTTCATCAAAAAGCTTTACCGCTTCATGATATTTTTTATCATTTAGCAGCGAATTTCCTTTTTCCAGATTCCCTGAAACCAAATTGACTCGATAGAAATACCACCCAAATCCACCGGCTAATCCAGTCACTAGCAACGCACAAATCGAAATAACAATAATCAGATTTCTTTTTTTGTTGCTGTTTGATTCTATTTCTAATAACGACTCTGTTTTTTCCGCTTCATACATTTAATTGCCGCCTCTCTCAAGCACTATATTTTAATTTTCATTTATTGATAATTCCTATATCAACCTTCCTGCAAAATTTTGATTTGAATTAATGAATCAGACGTTTTAATCAAATCCCCATCCAATAGTTCATACATATTTATTGAATCCAATGATTCCCCATTCAGGCTGACTTCATTTTTCGAACTGATCAATTGAATGACCAATTCCCCAGTTTCTAAAATAGAAATCTCGATATGGCTTGGCTCTTCCGATTCATTCTTGGGAATGGTCCTTTCTTCAATTACAGCTTCTTTTTTGGGGTTATTTAAGCTATTTCCGCACTCTTCACAAAAATTGTTTTTTTCTGCATTTTCAAACCCGCATACATTACACTTCATCATTCTTCCTCTTTTCCTTATATTTTATCATCATGTTTTTCAAGAAACATCTTTTATTCCTGGACTTTTATTTTAGAAGCCAGATAAAAAAACACCAAACCAGCCAGAAGAACAGCCACATAAAAAATCGCTTCACTTTGATAGTATCCAACAAACCTAAATTTCACAATGCCTATTAATGATAAAATAGCACCGATAATCTGAAAGAAGACACGCTTCTTTTTGGCCTCACTAAAGTCTTTACTGTTTTCTTCATCTGTTGACTCAGCAGATCTATTGTTTGATTTTTTACCTACTTGATCGGTAACCCAACCTCCACATTCGGGACAAAACTTTGCATTCAAATTTATTTCCTGCGCACACGCCGGACACAGCCGCAGCTGCGATTGTTCTGTTCCCTCTAATTCAGTATCATTGATATTCAACATAACCGTTTCATCTTCCCAGTCGTTTTCAACTAGAAATATATTTAGTGCACCACAGTTTGGACAATACTTTGACGTTGGATTCATTTCTGAATCGCATTCTGAACACACCTGTTGTTGTGTTTCTTTGGTATCAGAAAACGCATCATCAACTGGACATAATACTTCTGTAGCACCCTCATCCAGATCCAATAAATCAATAAAATCCCCGCAATTAGGACAATATTTCGATCGATCATTTAATTTGGCATGACAATTTTTGCACACCTGAAGTTCTAAATTACTTGATTTCCCTTTTTGATTATTGCTATTGTCATTCGAATTCTTCTCTAAAATACCATCTGTCATTTCAAATATCGCCTGAACTTGTTTTTTCAATCTCTTAATCTCGCTCCTTTGATTTTCGCTTATTATCCCGTTTTTTTCTGTCCAGCCAGTAATTGAGAATAAGCACTCCGTTATACCCTCATGATCTGAAAAAGCTACCACTGCTTCAAACATTGCTGGATCCAGCGCATTCCCATATGCAAACGTGATCCGATCATCACTTCTGCTTGTTTCATACGTTACACACTTCATTGAATTCGGACTTTCAGCGGTTAGAACTTTCTTCGATACTTCTTCCATTACAGCTTTTATCGGTATTCTTGTTTGACAGGTCACTTTCTGAAACACCAGATCCTGGCCTTCTTTATGCTCAGACCGATATAATAATTTTTGATTTGCCGCTTTTGAGGCTACATTTACCCCTTTTGTGAATACACTGTCAATAACCCAATAAATTGCAATAAAGCCGGCCAAACAAGCTACTCCCAATACTACTCCCATCGATATCCGCTCTCCTTTATCAGTTTTTTAAACTCTTTGTTTCGTTATTGCTTTTTATTTGAACTTTTAAATTCATTTAATCATAATGCCGTTATTCATCTAATCTTATTTTGTTAAAACAGCTATGACAACTATAAAACGATCCAGCAAATGCTTGTTTTAGGGTTATAACTGTTGATAATTTCGCTCGCTTCTTCCTTCGATATCTGACAGTGATTGTGATTTAAATCAGTCTGAAAATAGCTAGGAATACGATCGATTACACGATACTCAATATCCTGGTTGACTGTTTCGGTATTTCCTTCAAGTTTGTAAAATACATCATTACTCGCATCTGCGCCCCCACTTGAACTGCACCTGACAAATCCTTTCTCACAAATTGTGTACTTACACCGATACCCCATCGAATTAATATCAAATATGCGTTCAGGCATCCCGTCCTTCAATCTGTATACATCATAAATCCACATGTCTTTTTGTTGATTATAAGCATCTTCAGTGTTGTTCATAGCAACTACGAGTTCCGGAAAGGAATCCCCGGAAATATCTTCAAGCATATAGTACAATTTTTTCTTCAGACTGCTTGAACTGAGTTCTCTGTTTACATCTGGTAAAGACCTTATCGCATCGTAAGAAAACCGGCTTGCCTCGGCTTTCCTGTATTCATCTAAGATCGGGGCATAAGAAGCGTAATATTGATAATACGAATTGGTGTATTCACCGATGCTGCTTTTCGCCTGTTCGATTAACGCCTTGATTTCAGAATCACTTTTCCCCCCATCAATATAGGCAGGAATTAAAGCATCATACAACTTCTTTAACGTTTCCTTGTCTTTTGTGGCCTCAATTTGTTTTTTCAAAAGCTCAATCTCTTTATCATTTTCATTGATCTGATGATAAAGATCGGCCATCTGTATCACTGTTTTAACATCCTCCGGCTGACTTCTCTCAACTTCTTCAACCAGCGCCATCCCCTGGTCTTTACGATCCGTATTGATATACACTTCTGACATCAGCACCTTGCCATTATCCGTAAAGTCAATCGACTTAGCCGTTTCTAACTGGCTCTCTGCCTCGGAGTAATTCGCCATGCCCAGATAGGTTGCCCCCTTACCTTCATAAGCCAATACATTTTTTTGATCGATTTTGATGACGTCGTCATAAGCAAGGATTGCCTCTTCGTACTTGCCTTCTTCCAGGTATTTTTCCCCCAGTTCAAGATTTTTCTCAATTTGTGAAATCTTCATTTGATTCATGATTAAAAATCCGCTGACAACCAGAATACAAACTCCGCCGATCAAGCCAATAATAAAAAACATTTTTTTTCTGTGGCTCTGATTTTCCGGCTGTTTTTTCGTCAATAACTCTTCAGTCCGATCGTCATCAGGATCAAAATCATTCTCACTGTTTTGATTTTCATTCTCTTTACTATCCATTTATGACCTCCACTCACATAATATCATTTATCAACCTTTTTTGATTATTTATCAATCATTAGATCTTCGGTGATTTCATCATCATCGCCTATTTCCTGAGTTACTGTTGTACTCTCTACTTCTTCGACACATGGATCTATTACGTCTTCACTTGCGGTCGGATTCAGTTTGACTTCTACGTCTTGTGTTACTCCGCTCTGAATCGATTCATCGAAATTTTTTCCTGTTTTTAAATTAGCTTTAACTTTTGGCGAACGTATTTTTTTCTGTTTTTTTCTCTTACGCAAATAAATAAACAGAATCAAAATAATAATAAAAATCAGTCCTGCAACAACACCTGCTATGATCCACTCGACTGGTGGGCCATTGTACGAAGTTGTTTCATATCCATTCCATGGATTCTCAAACCCTGATTTTCCACTAAGATAATGAACCATAAATTTTTCAGAAGTATTATCAAAAACAGCCGTTCCCATTGACGGCGCATTCCCCAAGAAATATGCGGATTCTAGTTTGCTACAACCGTTAAACGCATTATTTTCAATATTCGTTACGCTGTCGGAAATGGTGACACTGACCAAGCTCTGTTTATCGGCAAATGCTGACTCACCAATGGTTGTAACGCTTTCTGGAATGCGATAATTCTTCGAATCATTATAAAAGCTTTGTAATAAGATTGTTTTTTCTTTATCAAACAAGATGCCATCTTGAATCGAATAGGCCTTATTATTTTCATCAATGGTCATTTTTGCTAAATCCACGCCCGCAAACGTGCCTTTTCCCATACTACCTAGACCATTGCCAATATTTACCTCAGTTAATTCCTTGCAATTTTCAAATGCAGCGTCACCAATACTTGTGACAGCATTAGGAATCGTTACTGTTGCTAATTTTGTATTCTTAAATGCTTCTTTTCCAATGCTGGTTACGCCGCTGCCGATTGTCACACTGGCCAGTTCAGATGCATTGGCAAATGCCGTGTCTCCAATAATGGTCACACTATTGGGGATAACGATTTTTGATAATTTCGAACTGTTAAACGCATCTTTGCCGATACTCGTTACCGATTCCGGAATTGTCACACTTGCTCCGGCATATTTCGCGAGTGCACCATCACCAATGGCCGTCACCGGGCTCCCCCCAAATGTAGCTGGAATTGAAATATCGGTACCAGACCCAGTGTAGCCTTTGAGGGTCGCACTGCCATTGGCAATGGCAAATTGATAATCATCCACAGCAAATGGGATGTTATTGTTAATTGCATATTCTTCGGCAGCAGAGCCCTTTTTCCCATAGATTGTTAATTTTTTACAACCAGAAAAAGGATTCGATATCTTTGTTGTACTTGCCGGAATATAAATACCTGTCAACTCAGCACATCCAGAAAATGCCGAAGAGTCAATATTAATTAAACCATCCGGCAGTATCATTGTTGTTAAATTGGTGCAGTCTGAAAATGCATTTTGATCAACACTCGTTACACCCTCTGGTATCAAGACGCTTGTCAATCCTTTACAATTTGAGAACAAGTACCCACTAATCTCGGTAATCCTTTGCGGAATTGTGAAACTTGTTAATGCAGTACAATCTTGAAATACATGATTTCCTATTTCAGTTACACCGTCAGACAGAACAACACTCTTTAAACCTGTACAACCATCAAACAAATAGGACTTAACAATCGTTACACTTTCCGGCAATGTGATACTTGTTAAGCCTGTACATCCACTAAAGACACCTGATCCAATATCCGTCACACCCTGAGGAATGATGATACTTGTCAAACTTGTGCAACCTCTAAAAGCTTCTTCACCAATCGCAACTGTTTTCTCAGAAATCGTGAGATTATCTAGTTTTACACAACCTTTAAAGGCCTGATAACTAATTTCTTTTACACTATCAGGGATGACAACACTTGTCAGTCCCTGAAAATCACGAAATGCACCTTCTTCAATTTTCGTTACACTCGTTGGAATAATTAAGTCAGTCTGCCCTTTGCACTTGCTAAAAGCATCCTCCCCAATGCAGGTGACGGGGTAACCACTCAACTTGCTTGGTATGGTCACATTTCCACCTGAACCAATATATTTGTCAATTCTTACTTCCCCGGCGTTGAGCGAATAGGTAAAATCACCTTCCGTCGTTCCTGCCAAGATAGGACTCACACTAATGGACATTATTGCCAATATCACCATTAGCATTAAAATAAGCAGCACAATTTGCTTTTTTCCGGGCATTAGCTTCATAACCATTCCTCTTTCAAATATAGATTTATTCTAATAATCTTACTTTTATACGATGTCGCTTTCTTACCTAACTATGGTTTCATAACTCACTTTTATCTTGCCTTTTAAATCTTTCTATGTAATTCAGGATAGTGATCTAAATTAGTCATTTTTCTGAAATAAAATCTTTTCCGCCAATAAATATCTCCCTTTGACGAACTCCGTCAAAACTATTGATATCAAGATCTTGAAAAACAATTTTTCAGAATGTCTTTAATTTCCAGTGGCTCTCCATCCATCGCATCATATTTAATTAGCATCAATTTTAACGGCATAATGTCCCAGTCAGTTAACTAAACCGCTTCCCCCTCCGATAAAATTTAATTTTCAATCCTCCAGAGATCCAATTTGTTCTTTTTTCCAAATAATCCAAATAGACCCATTTAATTTCTCCTTAATATGTTGTGCCTGGGCGTTCACCGAACGCCCATCAATAAATATCCTTATTCAACTTGAGTATCGTTTTTTATTATAATTTAATAAACCGTTCCAAACATCCATATTCTCTGTTTAGCTTTGCCGTCTAGCCCTACTTTTAAAAATTTCCTAAAGTCATTTCCCTGTTCTATATAATATATCCATTTATCATCGACGCCCAAAATAAAGTAAGCATCTTTATCTAAGGTTTCTGTTTCACCGCCATCCATCTGTATTTTAACAATATCTCCATCCATACCCGAATTGGACCTATGTACAAAATAAAGCGACTCATTCTGCTCAAACATAGAAATCAATGAACCATCATGTATTTTCTGCTTTTCTGTTCCATCTTTTCGCATCTTGAAAAGACTATCATTTTCAGCAGAATTTATGTAGTATATCCAGTCACCGTTTATAATTGGTTCACACTCCCCTATACGATGTGTACAATAACTAACCGTCGCTAGTGCTATTTTTTCTTTTCCGTCTAAGTTCATTCGATAAAGATCACAAGCACTCTCACTAACAGTAGATGGCTCTGAAAAATAAATCCACCCATCTTCAATAGCAACTATTTTATTAACTTCATCGCCCAAAATCTTTAAGCTATCACTGCCGTCTGTTTTCAGTTTATAAATTCCAAAATTAGGCATTGTTTCACTGTATAAATCATTTTTCCCAAAAGCATAATAGATATAATCGTCACTCACTTTAATTTGTGCCATATCATCTTGTTCTGAATTAATAGTCAACCTGCTCAGTTCTGTATTCTCATTCCCATCTATGCGTATTTTGCCAATCGTCATATTATTATCTTCACTAAAACCTGAAACACCTTTTGCATAGTATATCCACGGTTCTGTAATGCAAAATGCATCGCAGCCTCCATCTAACAATTTTTTCTGTGAGGTGCCGTCTTTCTTGATTTTCGAGAGATCCCCTTGGTCATCAATATAGTAGATCCACTCCGCATTCTTCGAATTGTCAGGAATGATATCTAGCCGATTATCAGCACCCCCCCATAAGGATTCACATATAATTGCATCCGCTTTTTGATGAAGAAAATACATGGACGCAAAAATAGCAATCATGCCCATCAGCAAAATACCCACTACCACTAATCCTAGTTTAAATTTTCTCGTCTTTTTTCGTTGACGGGGACCTGCAACAATTAGTGGTTCTGTTTTCTCATCATTTATATTCATTTGATTCTCCTTTAACCAGCTGTAAGACCAATGGAAAAAGCTTTTGAACAGCTAAATCACCATGATTTCTTAACTATAAATTTTTCATCACCTTGAGTATGTGTTGAAATACTACCATTTAAGGAAAATTGAACTTCGTTTATTTGAGGATTTCCATCAGGATAATTAGGCGAAAATACATTTTCTACTCCGATTACAAAAGGCACTGGCCCCCAATTGTTCGAGGTCATTTTTGCATTAACTACGTAGTTAAATCCACCCACTATATCGCAACTTGTCCCACTTGTATATTCGCGCCCTTGAACAACACTGCCAGTGCCAATTTCAGGTATTAAACTAACCCCACTTGAACCTCTGCAAAAATTTTCAGGACTAAAATCTGGAGTTAGATTCTCAATAGTTACAGAACCAAATACATAAGCTGCTTCTTTCGGATGAAAGGTTCCTCCATTTTTAAATTCATCCCCTTCATACGCTCCCGTTAATGGCATTGTACTCTCTCCACCAACATTTTGCCAGGCTTTATCCAGCATCTCTGTTTCTGACCCTTTTAGCCACTGCCCAATTCTTACGGTAATTTTTTCTTTGTTCCCATTGTCATCAGTTGCAATAATCGAATAGGTACTATTTGGAGAAATTGCTTCATTAAGTTTGGCTTCCTTTTCGGCAGCGATCTGCTCTACCAATTTTTGTTTACTATCCCCGATTGCTGTAATCGAACTGTTCAGAGAATGTAATCGACTTTCTAATTCTTCTTTTTTACCCGCCAACTCTTCAATCTGTTGTTTGATTTCATCTGTTGCGGTACCGACAGTAGGAACATTGACCGTATCAGCTTTTGAAGAGTCAATTTCTTTCTTTAATGCTTCCAGTAAACTCGGATCGGCAAGTTCTTCTGTTTTCGTGTCTGTCAGCAATGTTTGCCCTTCAGCTATTCTATTTGAAATACTATCCTGTAATTGACTTATTTCAGTCGCAAGCGCGTCAAAATCTTTTTTTGCCTCCACCTTGGCACAAGCCGATAAACTCAATATCATAATTAAGCACATCATTATTAGTATGCTCATTTTCAGATTTCCGACTAGTCTTTTCCCCATTTTCAATCCCCTAACATCCTTTCTCAGTAAAAAAATTCAATCACAAGTTCCATTAAGTGAACAATCATTGTGAACGTCCCACAATTTATTATTCGCTTCACACTTTAAATTTAGTCTTCTCAACAAAACATTTCTTCATTTTTTGATGCCTGCAGCCCGGTGATCAATCCTTTAATTTCGTCTTTTATTTCTTTGGTTGTACAAATCCACTTACTGTCCGGTAAGAATTCAAAAAAGTCAATAATCATTTGACTGATATTCCGTTCATCAATCAGCACGGAATTCAGCAATGCTTTTTCCCGATGATAAAAGCGGATCAAAACATCAGATGATTCGATTAAATTCAGTTCAAAGGCCCCTTCCTGTTTTAGCACATTTTCCCGGATCGCAAAAAGCTGGGCATCAACTGCTTCCAACTCCTCCAAAAGCAGTGCAAAATAGGCAGCTGTTTCATGTTTGTCCAGCGGTCGAACAACGGGAGCCGGAAAATTAATCAGACTTCCCGTCTCCGCCAGCTGTCGCAGCGATTTTATCGAGAAATAACACCTTCTTTTCCGATCAGAGTCAGCATATTGTTGAAAAAATTGATGGATAAACTCAATCACCGTCTCGCGTTGCTCACAGTCACTGATTACCAATTTTTCAATTTGAACCCTGCTGCAAAATTTATCGAGACACGGTAGCGGTTCAAAAAAAGCCGTCCGCCGATTCATTATTGCCAGTTCTCCAGCATAAGAAATTCGTTGACTGCATTTACTGGTTAAAAGTCGGCAGCGCTTTTTCAAGATTGAAAAGGCCTCGTTATATGCTGAAATCACTGTTTCATGCGTATAGAGTAAAGCTTTCTTAAAATCAGCAGCAATCACTGCGACCTTGTTTTCGGTAATAAAATAATACGGAAATATTAATGCTAAATCCTGATGGTGCTGATGATCATAATAGACATAAGGATAATAACCGCTTTTTTTCGTCATCAAAAAAGGCAGGATGGTTTCAAGTGCTGACAAGCTGTTAACCTGCATCCCGATCCCATCACCTTCTTTCGAAATCGGAAATACATTGAGGATTTCAAATTGATTATGCTCATCAAGAAAATACTGTTTAAGTAAATCATAAAAAAAAACAAATTCAAAAGGCAAGTAGATCATCATCTGTTTTTCTTCTAACCGAAAAACAACTTCTTCAATCATTGTTTGGACAAGCTTTTGTACTTGTAATTCACTGTTAAAGCATTCCACATCTCTCATGGAATGCTCTTCAAACTCCAATGTCTTGACCGGTAAGGCTTTTATTTCGTCCACAACCTGATAGGTATGGCCAATAGCATTCAAAAATTGAAGCGTGTTTTTTCTCTGAAGAAACAGCGATTCTCCCATTTTTGTCATTTCATAGTGTTCCAGGAAAACAGCCTCTTCTTTAGGGGATAATTTCAGGGCTTTTCTGAGCTTTTGAATCGCCTCCTGATTAGGAATACGATCCCCCGTCATGCTTTTTTGGATGATTGTCCTGTCGACACAGGATATTTTTGCCAACTGATAGACTGTCATTCCACACTGATCGATCTGTTTTTTTAACGTATCACTAAACAACGTCATGCTGTCCTCCATCGCTTTTAATTAGGGATTTCGAAAAATCCCTAATCTCATTCCCGTAACATTGTGAACCCAAGTCGATTCCAAAATCAGATGCTTTCATCCTCACTGATTTTCTGCCGATTAATTATTTTCTTAATTGATTGCCCAATTGCTGATATACACTTGCCGTTTCATGCAGGAGTCGCGAACAGATCTCTGCACCGATTCCTTTAAATTCCATGAGTTCATCTGCAATGACCTCCAATTCTTTTTGAATCTGGCGTGTTTCATCAATCATCGCTTCGATAATATGATCCATATGACTCCCCCTATCACTCTTCCTTAACTTGGGATCTCAAATAAAAACTGATTTGACCCCAGAATTATTTTATCAGTTGATTTTATCTTACATTCTTTGTGAGGTTTTAAGCGTTTCTTATTGACACAGACCCCGTTTGTTGATCCCAAATCTGTAATAAAATAATTACCATCATGAAAAGTAATCAGACAATGAGAACGGCTGATTCCTCGGGCATTCAACGGAAAATCACTATGTTGCGAGCTTTTTCCAATGATGAAAGGCGTTTTCGAAATCGGGATTTCAATCCGCTCTCCCTCAAGAAGAATCGGTAGCAAAAGTGGACAATTTCCATAATTTGGTGGCTTTTCCGGATCGGATGTTGTGACTGACGGCTCCGAAATTGACTGATATGGATTAATGGGCATTATTATTTCATCAGTTTGAGTTACCTGCCGCGGCTCACGTCGAATCACCTGCCGAGGTGAATTAACTACGGGTGGTGTTTCAATAACCGGCTGAACACCAATCGCTCTGGTGTAGTCATCTGATTCCGTATTAATACATTCATCCTGAATTCCCTGAACAACTGGTGCGGATAAATCCTCTGTCCATTTATTGAGAAAGTCAACCATCGTTTTTTTGGCGCGATTGTCGCCCTCAATAACCAACTCAACAATCATCTTCACCGTGGTCGTTTGCTTTGTACTGAATGATGCTTCACTCAGCAACCGATTTAAATATGCCTCTAAATTTTCGGATCTTCCGTCTTTCTCTAACGCTGGCGCCTTCTGAATCACTTCTTCAACTTTGGTCATGATCGCCGTTTCTGAAGACCACCCTGCCAACCCAACATTGCCTTTTCCATCGAACTCTACATCTTCATTCTCATCGGCAGATATATCCGGCAATTGCTCAATTAACGGACTCTCGAGAATTTTTGGGGGAACTTCTGGGTTTTCCAGAGGCACAGCTTCTGCTTTCGCCTGGTCGATGTTCGTCTTTTCGACCTGCGAGTTTTCAACTGGTAACCCCATTTTAAATTCGATTTGAAGGGAATAGTCCGCAATGCGAATCGTATCTGTAACATTTACTGGATACTTTATATGTGCTTCTATTCGCTCTTCATTGATGAATGTACCAGAAACTGATCCCAAATCTTCCAGATAGCATTTGCCATTTTCCTGTGTCAGCTGAGCATGACATCGACTAATGGTTTTTTGGGGGATACAAATTTCGCACTGATCCTGATTTCGTCCAATGATCAGTGGTACATCATTTAATTCATAAACATCGCCTTGATCAACCAGAATAAACTGTCCTCTTCTCACCACTCTCCTGCCAGTCAGACTTGCCATATTTTCCTCCTATTTTGTGCTTACTTAAACGCTTCGGCATTACGATTGATATTGGTTTCCACCGTATCATAACTTTTTACGGTCTGATCAAGGAAATTGGCATAGCTTTCGATCACTTTTTTATACTCTTCAAATTGACCGGACATATTCTTCATGTCTTGAACAATCGTATTTCCCGCATCACTTTGCCATGTACTGGATAGGGCATTTACCTGAGACTGCATATCTGTGAGTTTTGCATCCAGACTCTTATTGAGCGATCGTATGGTTGTAGCCGTCTTGCTAACTTCACCTAATGATATTTTAATTCCTTCTACTACTGCCATTTCTATTTCTCCTCTCTAATTTGTCAGACGCTTTGCGCCGCTGACGATTTCATTTTGTGCCGACTCATACGTTTTTGCGCTATCCGTTAAAAATTGTGAATATTTTTTCATCAGACTGCCCATTTTCTGAAAATCTTCCATGAAACCTTTAATCTGGTTAACAAATGCAAGATTGTCAATCCCCTGCCATGCCGCCCCCATACCATCGACTTCGCTGAAAAGCTGTTTGTAGATTTTTTCATACTCCGCAACGCCCTGATTCAGCGAATCCGCTGTTTTTTTCAATACACTTGGTTGTACACTAATTGCTCGACTCATTATTTTTCTCCTTAGATTAAAATTAATTTTGAACCATTTTTAAGGCCATTTTCCACAATTGTTCGATTGATATCCAACGGAACTCCATTTTCTTTAAAGCAAAGCAGTGATGTTTCATCTCCCTGATAATAGCCCCAGGAAAAATCTTGTATAGCCCCCACCAACAAATTTATCACTTCACTTACTGGTGATAACGGATAGACAAACACATCAAAGGCTGTCCCCGATGACGGCAGGGTTACTTCCACCAGAATTTTTCTTTCAATCCCCAATTAATCAACTCCTTTCTTCTGGATCACTGAATACTTTGATAAAGGTTGGTTGTCCTCTTTTTAAATAATAACCGGCATCCTCAGCAATCGACTCATACATTTCACGGGTCGTTTTGCTGGCTTTTAAAATAAACTGTTCTGTAAAGCCATTGCCAATCCACACCCCATCCTTTCCACTGATTTGTTTTTTACACCATGAATCATATGAGTAGTTTGATATCTGACTTTCTTCATCAGCAATGATAAAAAAGATTCGATAGGATGCTTCACCTTTTTCAAGAACAAGTTTTAATTTGTCCTGGCCGTCTTCAGAAAGCTGATTCAGCAGCTTTCCCAATCCTCTGATCAGTATTAACTTATCATCGAATTCCGGTAATGGTCTTTGTTCTGCTTGTGCATCTTTAAATGCATTATTCCGTTTGACCATCTCGTTAAACAACCAGATGATCGTTGGCTCTAAACCGTCATCTGGATAAAGCTGTTCCTCCCCATCAAGCCATTTAATTTCCAATTCTTTTCCAAGTAATGTAACGACACCATCGAAATATGATTTTTGAATCATATTCTGACTAAAAATCGGGAAAATCATATTGGCTGTCAAATCAGCCGACACCGTTGTAAATTTTGTCTGACTAAGGCCCAGAGGTAATTCGTCAAGGGTAAACCTATCTTTGAAAATAAAATGATCTGGCGTCAGAAATTCAGGTAATACCGGTACTTTAGGGGCTGGGTGACTATAATTATTATCCTGTAATTTTCTGCATAAAGTCGAGATCTCATCGAAAATAATTTCTGACTCTTCAACTATTGTTGCGGTCTGAAATTCAAAAGTAGTATCGTGTTTGAAAATCCCACGACCTTTGAAATTTGAAGGATAAATCCCATTTATATTGCCCAATATTCCCGCATAATCGTTTTGATCATTCAGCTGAAGCACCAGATTTTGTTTAAAGTTCTGTACGATCCGATAACGGACTGAATTTCCGGCTGTAGCAGTAATTACAAAGAAGATTCCATATTTCATCCCTTCTCGCGTCAATTGTCCAAGGTTTTCTTCTAACTCATCATAATTTTCACAAAAACTTGTATAATTTTCGATGACTACCAGAATATTGGGCAATGTTTCTCCGCTTTTCTTGTTGTAGGTTTCAAGATTACCGCCATAATTTGCAAATTTTCGTTTCCGATTTGCAACAAATTCGGATAACATCTTGAAAAGCTGCTTCACTGCCTCATTATCAGTCGAAAAGAGGACATCACCGACTTGAGGGGCTCCTTTAAATGCATTAAGGGTTTCTGAACCGAAATCCAACAAATATAGATTGAGTGTCTCTGAAGAATAATTCTCCAGTAAAGAATAGATCATGGTCTGAATCAAGCCCAATTTTCCACTCCCGGGAGAACCATAAACAATCGTATTTCCCCCTTGTGAAAGGTTGATCTCCATCAATCCTTGCCGCTGATTTGCGGGATCATCGTACTCCCCTATAATAGCTTTAATCTGATTATGATACTCTTCTGTCTGGTATTTAGTGCGTAACTCCAACAGACTCATTACTGGCTTTAGCGGCGGAAGCCATAATGGCTGTATTACTATTCTCTCTTCATTGGCTAAACTTTCGAGATAGCTAACCACTGCTTCAGTTTGCTTTTTCGGTTTCTGGAAATAAATATTCCGATTATCAATTTTCACTGACTTCATTATCTGACCCACTCGATCGATAATAATCAGTCCATCATCAACCGATTTTACCCAGGTTTCCTCTGGATAATAGGGTGCTCCGCTCCAGGCAGACTGACCCAACTCAAAAAGTTCGTTGAATCCGACTTGCATGAAAAACCGTCCCGTATTTTTGAGCTCCGCCGCATCCCCCCGTTTAATCATATCCATGCTGTCAGCCTTTTCTTGAACTTTGAGACAAATTTTCAGCCGGCTATTGCTCCAAATCTGATCATCTACTACTCCAGATGGCTTTTGTGTAGCCAAAATTAAATGAATACCGAGACTTCGACCAATCCGGGCCGCACTGACAAGCTGATCCATGAAATCCGGTTGCTGCATTTTCAGTTCGGCAAATTCATCAGAGATAATGAACAAATGCTGCAAAGGCACTCTAACAAGTTTTTCCCGATATAGCTTCTGATAATCATAAATGTCTATATTGCTCATATTCAAACGAAGCCCGGCCTCTTTAAAAATGGCCTGTCTTTTCGTGATTTCACTTTGTATTGATATCAGTGAGCGTTTGACTTCACTGCCATCCAAGTTTGTAATGGTACCCGCCAGATGTGGTAAATTCCTGAAAATATCAGCCATCCCACCGCCCTTATAATCTATAAGAATAAACGCCACTTCATTGGGATGATAGTTGACCGCCATGGACAAAATGAAGGTAATGATAAATTCGCTTTTTCCTGATCCTGTCATTCCTGCTACCAAACCATGAGGACCATGATATTTTTCATGAAAATCAATTCCAAACGTTTCGCCTCGTTCATTTACACCAACCATTGCTTCCAAGCTTAAAGTCGGGTCATTTTCCGCCCAACGGCTGAGACAGTTAAGATGTTCCACCTTCCCCACTTTGTACATATCCAGGAACTCCAGTATCGTTGGAAAATAGTCTTTCTCGATTCCAGAACCCAGATAAACATCTGCAAGGCTTCGGCAAACCAGATCTAGTTCATAATCGGTCAAATCCGGATTAAAGCTCTGGTAGGATCCACTGGTATCTTCTTTATCGTATTTTTTCGAAGCGCCTTCCCGTATTTCAATAACTTTTGAGCATTCTTTTGACAAACTGTTAAAATCTCGATAAAAAGACAATATCGAAATCCCCAGATGTTTTTTACCGTCTAAAATTCGTTGAAGAAAATCTGCTTGTGCTCCAATTTTTTCATCCATGACAAAGATTAAAATTTTTACCGGCAAATCATCGATTTCTTCATCGTTCAGGACTTCACGCTTAGAAATCTCCTTCTCCAAATAAGTGCCAATATCTTTGATTTCTTTTTGATTTCGACCAATGAAGCGAACACTCTTATCGCTGTTCCATGTATGGGGCAACCATTTTAAAGGCTGCAACAGTTCTTCCTGGTTTTCTGAATATAAAAATACTAAATTCAGTGAATCATAGCTATGTAAAGTAACCAATTGCACCAGAATACTCTTAAAAAGACGGATCCTGTCATGGAAGTTACCTAAAAAACCATAGTTTTTTTCGTTTTTTAAAGAGAGCGTAATCGGAACATTCTCAAGCAGCTTAGGTCTTTTCACCAGCTGATACATTTTGTTTTTAAGATCGTCTTCTTCCAGCGTAAACTGTTCCTGAGGATATTCAAGCTTGATCTCAAGTGGTATTTGACCGAGCCCCAGCCTCACTTCAAGAAAATCATCCTGCTCGCTTGTTCTTTCCCAAAGATTGGATTTGCGGTCCACAATTCGCTGCAAATAAAATTGGGGCTTTTTAAAATTCTCATTAAGTATTTCACCTTGATTTTTTATTTCATTTTCGATTTTTTCTTCGAATTTATTTAAATAACGGGTATATCTGTTGACTCGGTGTTTTTCATTCGCAATCCGCTGTTTCTTCTCATGTCTTCTCGTTAGTGTCGGCCAAAGAACGGTTCCTGCGAGCATCCCTGCCGACATCATCAAACTAGGAAAAGCTGACAGCATACTGCCACCAGCCACCACAACATTGGAAACGGCCATGACCCCAAAGGTAACAGACGTCATCCCCATGGTAATCGTTGGTCCAATCAATAAAAAGATCGGTATTTTCTCATTCTGTGTTGGGTTTGGTGGTGCATCAATTCGAATCTGGGGTGCTTGTATCTCTCGTTTGAACCGAGGCACTCGATAAATACAATAACCAGATCGGTAGTCGATATCCGACTCATCTTGTCTTGACTTCATTCCAACACTCTGGGATGGATATCGTTTTAAAATATTTGGATTCACTGTAGTCTTATTATCAGGATTATTAATCGCGATAAACGATTTTCCGATCACAATCACCAAGCCCATAATGTAAATGCTGTCCCCTGGAGTCAACTTCCCTTCGGCAATCCGCTTTCCATTGACAAAAATACCATTCGCACTATTTTCATCAGTAATCGTCAGCTGGTCTCGATTAATACTGATGGTCGCATGGTTCCGAGAAATAAACGGAGTCTTAAATACAATTTCATTCGTTTCCAGCTTACCCAGTCTAATAACACCTTGTTTAGGAAGAAGATACTTTGAAAAAGTTTGTCTGTTTTCAGTAATCGGTTCAGTAAAAATCAAAGCCTGTTCATTCGTTTCGCGAAGCACTATTTTATAAAAGGTATTTAATTTGAGACCAACCTGTTCCATCTCACAGTTTTCATCATTGACAATGCTTGCTTTTTTCCCCGAACGCAAGAACCATTGATTGTTTATCCCTTCTATATTGATAAGGTTTTCAAGCTCACCAAGAACTTCATTTTTGATCCAGAAATTTCCGTAGACTTTTGGTGGTAAAATTAGTGTCTGAATATTCTCCCATTTTATTAAAGTTAATTTCAATGACTTACCCATTCAACCTTTCTGCTGAAGCAATAATTTTATTTTCACAACTCTCAAAAATATCTGCCGCATTATGGAGAAAATCCGAACACGATCTGACTTTTATCATCGCTGCTTCATTGAACTGTTCCATAAATCTGATATTAAAAAAATTCATATCCAGTCCCTTGCACAATTTCAAAGTACTGAAATAATCATCCAGTCGCTTTTGTCTGTATTGAATCCGCGCCAAACGATTCGCCAAATATTGGAGCCTGCCAGTATCAATTTTTATTTCTTGACCTGCCAGATATTCTGAATTTTTTTCCAACCAGTTAGTAGCGGTAATTCTTCTGAACCACTCATTGAAAATCTTCATGGCTTCCACATAAAAGCAACTGCCAACACCTCTGCACAGTTTTTCCAATATCAGAGCCTTTTTCCCCATATCAATCAATATTTCATCAATCGAACTATAATTCTCAGCCGATTTAAGAAGAAGCACAATTAACATGGCTTTTGGAACGGTATTCATGAGACCGCTGATATCGTGGTGTAACAATGCCTCTGCTTCAATTTCTCCCAACAGCGCTACGACCAGGACCGCTATATTCCCAGAACCAATATTACCTTTTGTCATTTGCTTTCCAATCGAATCGCAGACAAGATTCTGCAGATCAGGCGACCATGATCTTGCATCTTCTATCAAGTCATCAAGCAATCCCTTCAATTGCTGATCTTGTTTTAACCGCTCCACCTGATTGTTCTTTGTCATACGCCCAATCAAAAGATTAAATTTGTGATACATCGTTGGATCGTCTTGATTAATCGTTTCGTAACAAATTTCCCGTTTCGCAACCGATCTCAACAATAAACTGACCTTATCTTTTTGGGCAACAATGGCCGTTATTTTTGCATGATTGGTTTCAATTAGTTCGCTGTACTTTTTAAAAAACATGTCTGAAAAACCCTGCGAATCAAAGGTTGTACAGGAATCAATTTTCCCTGAATTATCCAATGTTGCGGCATAAGCTGCAAGATTACCGCCTTTTGAATGGCCGGTAACCATTACATTTGTTTTGTATGACAGATCATCCAGTACATTTTCTGTATATTGGTAGGCATATTGCTGGTGCTTTGTATCAAATTCAAAGGCACCCTCCACATTATCCGACCATTGCTCAACCGAATCTGCTGTTCCTCTGAAAATAACAATGGCATCACTCGGATCGGCAGATGGATCAGTTATAAAAGTCGCCGCTCGAAAATTATCCGGATAGCCATTATTTCCATCAACACTGTTTGCCAGTCTCATTAAACAAAGATCCGGTCGTTTAAGTATGGACTCAAACACCTGATTCCATTCGTCAGTATTCATTGCTCCAGGTAATTTCCCATTTTCTATGTAACGTTGAACCCCATTTGTTTTAATATTGTTAACGATTTCTTTCACTGTACTGCCGCCATGATCAACCACCCCATCAAAATAAATAAGGCTACTCAGTAGTAGTTGATCATCTGCTGAAAATCTACCCATTAGAAATCACCTACTTTTCTGATAAAAATGTTCAACGAATAATCAACCTGTATTGTCCGGCGATCGAAAATTTTGAGGTTTTTCAGCCCATTCTTAAAGGTTTCTTCATCTAAAAATCTATATTCTTCATCAGAAATCACATACAGATCAAGATGTGAAACAAGTTTTTTATCCGCCATTTTGGCTCCCAAATCTTTGAGTTGAGCTTCTATAAATTGAGTGCCACCAAGCTGGTCAGACGTCACAAAGATATCAATTTGAGACGAAAAATTTTCTTCAAATCTATAAATCTCACTGACTTTAATATCACCATTTAAGCGCTGGGCAAAAATCACTTGGTCAAAACTAATGATAACTTCAGCTTCACCAACAGACTCTTTAACAAGATCAGCTACGACGCTTTCATAATCATTTTTAATCAATTTTCCAAAATAGCCATCAGCATAGCTACCCATATTGGTCTCATCGATATACCGATGGATTTCGAATTTATCGTCGGGTTTTCCATCAGGATAAACATAAAGGGTATCGTAAGCGTAAGCCCAGTTGGATTTGATTAAAGTATCCGCTTGAAAGATTTCGCCATATTTTTTCTTCGCGTACTCAAGCATTTCATCTTTTATAGCATCATTTATAGTCATGCGTCCAACTCCTCCTGTTGCATAATGTCGATAAGGAAACCCATCAGAATATTATTTCACTTATTAATTAATGATGTTCTTTTCTTGATTATAGAAAAAATCCGATCCCGGCACAATCTGTGACAAATTTTGTGACAGATTTTATTTTCGTTTAGAATTTATAAATTTATTCTTAAAGCTTTTCTGTCGCTTCCTGATCTCCTGAAAATCCGGTTCTTAGCTCATAATTGCTTGAAGGTTCCGCAAGCGAAATGCTATTGACGCTACGGACACCACCCGGGACACCTTTTCCCTCGTGCCACTTTTTACGTTCAGTAAATACAATGTGATTCATGGAAATTTGTTCCTTAGTTACCTGATACTGGCGATAAGATAAACTGGCATTGAAATTTTCAAATCTTTTACGTCCAATCTGTCGAACAAAAATAATGTATAAAACCACCATCACCAAAGCACCTGCCGCACCAACTAAGATAAAACCCAGCCCTAAACTCATCCACTTACCATCCTTTTGTCTTAATTTCATTTATTTTGGCCGTCAACATTTGCACTTCCTGATCGCTGCTGGAATAGCCAGCTTTTTCCATGGTTTCTTCATAGGCAGATTTGGCATCGCTGTAATTTCTGCTTTCATTCGGCTTCTTGTTTTCCATTTCAATGAACAGCCAGGCTTCCTGAAGTGACACCGTATAGTCATCCGGGTATTCTGTCTCCATTTTATTCAATACTGCGAAAGCTGCATCAAAATTACCAGTTTCCTGTTCAATAATAGCAATATTTCTGAATAGATATGGTCTTGTGTAACCAACATCTAACAAGCTCTGAAATGCCTTTTTTGCTTTTTCGTAGCACTCAGCTTGACCATTTTTTGCGATGCCATAATAAGCTTCCCCCAAATATTCATTGATACCAATATCCATTTTTCCAGCTGTTTCAGTTTGATAGGTTTCCAATAGTGTCACCATCGCTGCATAATTTTTTTCACCTTTATATAATCTCGCCAAAGATAAACATGCTTTGCGTTTCAAATCCGTTTTTTTTGTCTCACTGATTACTTTTTCATAACTCGCTTGAGCTTTTCCATTATCTCCCTGTCGTTCTGCAATCTGTGCCAGAAGATAATCCGCTGCATCAGAATTTTCAACTTCTTGTTGAAACACTGATACAACTTCCTCCGCCTGATCAAACTGTTTTAAGCCACAATAATCCATTCCCAGAACAAGATTATGCTCAACCGCTGGACTCAACGCCACTCCATCCTGCAGGTATGGAAGCGCCTGCTCGAATTTGTTTGATTCAAAATAAGCATTACCAATAAGATAGGCAATTTCAGCATTTTTTCTGGCTTCCTCGTCTTTTTGATATAATTCAAACCCATAGTTAATTACTTCATCAAAATCACCTTGACGTGTGTATACTTCCATGATTCCCTGCTGAGCTGCCAAACCTTCCGGCATAAGATCTACACCTTTCTGGAATTCATCGATAGATTCTTTTACTTTCCCCTGATCCAGCAATTCTGTCCCTGAACTAATGATGGTGTTATATTGCTGCTCTTTTTCCAGTTTCAAATTATAAAATCCTAAAGGAATCATGGCCATAAAGCACACAAACCCCAACGTCAGCAATGACATTTTTAAGGTTTCTCTGGAACTTTGTTTCTGTAGGAACTGATTGAACGGCTCAACTTTTGCGATATCATATAAAATCTGATCGAAGTGAAAATATCGTTGGTTCGGATCAATCGCTATCGATTTTGATAGGATTGCGGCAACCCCAGGTGAGCAATTTTTTTTTAAATTATTCTTCATTATCCCAAAACCGCTTCTTGGATGTTTTCGTGTACTCTCCGGTTTTAAACCAGTGGCAACCATATACATTGTCGTTCCAAAACCATAAATATCGGTCTGCACTGTTGCACTTGCTTTTGAAAATCGCTCTGGAGCCGTGTATGAAAGTGTTCCAATCACTTTTTCATCGACTTCGTCTACTTCCGACCTACTCCTTGCCAACCCGAAATCAATCAGCTTGATTTGTCCTTCTGAATTAACCATGATGTTATCCGGTTTGATATCACGATGAATTATTCCCTGTTCATGAAGATATTTGACTGTTTCGGCAACTTGTCCCATCCAAGCCAGTAAAATTTTTTCATCAATTTTACCATTATTCTTTACAATCGTTTTCAGAGAGTCGCCTTGAACATATTCCTGTACAATATAAACAAAATCATCTTTTTCCAGAACTTCAATGACTTTTGGTATGCAGGGATGGTTTAAATTCTTTAATGCATACGCTTCTGCGAAAATATCCAGATTTACGTTATAACCTTGTTTATCTAAAACCTTGATCGCACGCTCAATGGCTAAATTATCATTGCTCTTCGCATAAAAAACAGCCCCCATTCCGCCACAGCCAAGTAGACCAATAACAACGTAACGTTGACTAAATACTTCATAGATTTTCTGCTCAATATTAATTAACGCTTTTCTTTCCAATGAATTTCACTCCATAAATAATTTTCTCTGTTTCAGCAAATTGTATTTTATCTACTGAGTATATTATAAATCAATTTGAATAATAATCAATATCATGTTTCCATATTATATTTTTTTTATCACACTTCATTTTTTATTGATATTATTACTTGATATCTACTGAAATGTGATATATAATTTAATTTAATATGCTCTTTTGTGGATAATTCCAACTTAAAATAAACTTTCAAATAAATTTATTTAAATCTCATAAATATAACTTTAAATGCATTTTGCAAATTTCATTTTTGAACGGAGGAAATCATGCGTAAGAATAAAAATCTACATCCTATTGATATCAACACTACTCAGCCCAATCCCAATGCGGCAAGCCAATTTGATGAATCAGCCCCCCAACTTGATATCGAACCGACCGAACAACTAACCGATGAATCTCTTCCCGTTCAGGACAAGCATCGAATAAAACATTTTCTCATCGTCGGCATTACTGCCGGGATTCTGCTTCTAGCGGCCCTTTCATTCTTCATCCCAATTCAGATGAAAGCCTCTGAAATCAGCAAATCCCTTGACCTTGGCGAAAAATATCTGGATGAAGGCAAATATGAGGAAGCGATCCTCGCCTTTAATGATGTCATTACCATTGATGACAAACAGGCCAAAGCCTATGAAGGCAAAGGCGAAGCCAATATCGGGCTGAAAAACTACACCGAAGCCGAAACCCAGCTGGAAGCAGCCAAAGCTATCTCTGAAACTGACAACGGCAGCCTTTTACTTGCCGATGTCTATCTGAACACTAACCGAAAAGACCAGGGCAAAACCCTTCTTGACGGGGTCATCAGCAACCAGCCCAATGACACCCGGGTGATTATTCATGCATCCAGACTCTATGGCACCATTGGCGACTATACCACCATGTTGGATCTGCTGGAAAAGAAAATTACCGACACCAAAGACAAGGATCAGCTGAAAAAACTTTACGATGAACTGATCGACGCCTATGTCAGGGCCGGCAAAACCGAAACCGAAATCATCACCATTCTTGAACGAGCCGCCGAAGCCACTGGTGATTCCAGTTATCTGGATAAAAAGGCTAGTTACAGTGTCAAAAAACCGGCCTTCAATCTGGCTTCTGGAGAATATCAGGGGGCTCAGAATCTTGAAATCGCAAAGGGTGCTCCTGCCGATAAAATCTACTACACCCTTGACGGCAGTGAACCGGGGATCACGTCAATGGAATACACTGCTCCCATTGCCCTGCAGCCGGGCGCTATCACCGTTAAAATCATTGAAGTCAATGAGGCCGGCGTTAAAAGTCCGGTTCAGGAAAATAAGTATTCGATAACACAGAATAAGCTCTCAAATGAAGAGTTTATCAGTAAACTATATGGTGTCTGGTATCAGGAAGATTTAAGTGGACGCCTAATTTATTTTTCCAATAAGCATATACGTATTGGAAGATGGGGATCCGATCCTTCTGACGGAGACTTTCAAATTGAAAATACCACAGAAAATGCTGGTACAATCTACATTGCAGATTTTCAGGCAGAGGGCACCCACCGTTCTGCTAAAATTATATTTGATTTCGGAACCCCAAGTGACAATAGAATTAACGTGACGAATGATGCGGGCATCCGTTCTGATTACATTGCCGCAGAGTATCTTGGCAACAACCAATATCGTCTGCCCGCATCCCTTAATATCCCGGGAAATATTACCACCATGAACTAATGCACCTAATCAGAATTTCCAAAAAATTCAAAAACCGAAGCATCTGTCTTCGGTCTTCGTTGTCTTTATGTCTTTTGGCACTAATTACTCAAGCTTTCCTTGTTTTCATAAAATTCGGTCAGGCTTTTAATAAAATTCTGACGCTCAATGTCTTCAAAGCCCTTGAAAAATACTTCTCTGATATCTTTATGATAAAAAAGGTATTGAAACTCATTACCTAGATTTCCCTCCGGATACGGAACCCCAATATAATCGTATTCCACTTCAGGCTTTTCCGGATTTGACTGTATGACACCAAAAATCATTAGTTTTTTTGTGCCATTTTCTAAAACCACAACGGTTCCTACGGGCAGATACTCACTGGTATTTTTTAACATCCTTATCTTCCTTTCATCCACTACCGGAGAATTTGTAAAACTACATTTATTCTCCCTCTACGATACCTATCTATACCGACAACTTACCATCTGTACTGAGGATTTACTGCCTTCGTTACAAACCGACAAAATTCAAAAAACCATCTGAAACAGTTTCCGTAAATCCCTTATTTGTTTGCATCATGCAATTCGTAGCCCAATCCAGGCCAACCCCGACTCCAACCGTAACAACCCCGACCGCAACTGTAGGGACAACTACTGGCGCCCCCCCTACGACAATCGCACCAACCCCAACCGCTACAGCTGTACCGATCGCAGCATCTTTTAGAATATCGATAGTGGATTCTGTTATTGTTTCAGCAACAGCCCGTTGTTGAGAAATTCCCTCTGTTTTCATTTCTTCTTGATTTTCAAATGCATGAACCGCTACGGTCAGCGCTGTGCCTGCCACTTTAAATGCTGCTTTCCCACCAATTTTAAGATCATCCAAACCTTCTTTCCATTGGTGTTTCAGATTGCTTAAAACACGTTTGCCATAGGTGGAAGCTTGTGAGGCATGACCTGAAAAAACATCACCTAATCCGACCAATTCTTTAAAACCGTTCTTGGTTAACTTAGTCGTGCCATTAATGACTGTATCTATTCCACTATGTGTCCAATCATAGAGGCCTTCAAGCACTTTATTCCCGTCTTTTACATATTCCGCCAGTGATGATGCCCCAGTATCCGTAAATGAGAATTTACCTGTCATTGCCCATTGCGCAATTGACCCAGTTAAAAAAACTGTTGCCTTTCCAACCCCTCCGAATTCGCCAAGCCCGTCTTTAATACCTTTAAACCCAACCTTTAAATTTTCAAAAAAAATGGCTTCATCTGTAGTTTTTCCCTCAGTATTAAGGTTCTTTGCACCCTTATTCTGAAAAGACTGATTAATCCTTTGCTCTGCTGCAGTATAAATCGAACATGTCTTTGAAAGAGATTCTGATAACTTTAATAATTTATGATTCACATCGTTGACTCTGATGCTGAGCTGATTAATCGAACGTAAAGCGTCAACACCCTGAAGGCTGTATTGAAGGGCTCTGATTTCTGACGAAATCCCCCCAACATTTCGAGCGATCGATTGCGCGCTCAAACTCATTTCCTCTAATTTGTCAAAATTTACTTTTATGCTCATTTTTAACCTCTTCAGTTTAAAGCAACCGACTTCTCAGACTGTCCATTTCGGTTACTATGGATTTCATTTCCGTTTGAATGTTACTGATCACATTTCGATATACTTCTGCATCCTTTCCTGAATATGATGAACCCAATTCCGATAGAAGCTTGTTCAGCTTCTCTGCTTCGCTCCTCAACTTCTTTGATAAATTCATCAATTTCTTGGCTTGGTCAGCGTAAATTATTGAATTTTTCATATTCACCTCACTTAAACACTGAAGCATTATCAAAATTTAGTTGTGTTTTGACAAAATCTTCTTCTTCCGCATCTGTCAAACCAGTATAGATGACTTCTCCAATTTGATTTCTGTTAAAAAAGAATACGAAATCATCATCAATGTACCCCTCTGGAAAAAGACACCCAATATAGTCAAATACTTTTTGTGATTCAACATGTGTTTCTTTCCTACCATAAATCATCAGCCGCTTTGTTGTCCCTTTTAAAAGAACAACAGAACCCAACGGAAGAAATTCTGCCATTTTCATCGTTCCCCTTTTCTTGTTGATTAAACCCTTTTAAAACTTTCACAACAGGTTTACCCATCCAATCATAATAACTATCCTTTTTCATTTTAACAAAGTGACTTGCTTATAACAAGATGTGACAATGCCTGTGACATTAAAGTTAAAACTTGAAATGACTTTGATAAAAATATAAAGTAATCAAACGCTGATTGAATCCGCTAAGGCGCTATTTTCAACGTATGAGACTTCACAACTCTCATACAGTATTGCTATAAAGACAATTATTTTTGTTCTTTTGACATTTATTAGATAATTTTATTATAGAACAATTTCAAAATTAGTCAAATCACAATTACTGAATTGGAATATTTTTTTCTTATTTTTCAAAATATATTGCAATAAATTTAATTTTTTGTTGTCACAGAGGCTGTCACATCTTGATTTAATTTTAAAAGAGTATATAATTAAACAAAAAGTTAGTTTATTATTTTTTTATGAAATTAGATTTCTATCAATTCATTGACAAATGTTAATTATCGAGAACATTTATTGATATTAATCAAATTAAATTTTTAACTAAAAGCAATATAATAATCGAAGTCTTTTTTGCGAACGTAATATTTAAATCAATTTAATAGAATTGTATATAATTTATGAGATTTTACAGTAAATGAGGAGAAGTGATGAAACAAAAAAATTCAGATCAAGATTGCAAAACTGTCGATGAAATCCTACCTGACGATAACTCAAAAGATAAAAGCTTGTCCGATCTTGAATCCCCTCGACTTTCGGAGCTTTCCGATGAGAAAACCGAGCTACTGATCGACCAAGCGGAAACTTCGACGAAGAGCAGTACTTCCGAATGCATCTTTTCGGATGTTTCTTTGGATGTTTCCTCTGACAAAATCAACGATGAAACAGAAACGCTTATTGATATTTTAAAAGGAGCGACACCCTCTTTGGATATTGAAGACACTCCTGACGAATCAGTGAGTGCCCTTCCTGAACAGGATGTCCTTTCCAATTTTAGCACTCAGACGGAGTCCCCTTCAGCTTTTTCCGATGACGGGGATGAACCGACCGAACAACTAACCGACGAATCTCTGCCCGTTCAGGACAAGCATCGACGAAAACGTTTTCTCATTGTCGGCATTGCTGCTGGGATTCTGCTTTTAGCAGTCCTTGCCTTCCTCATTCCGACTCAGATGAAAGCCTCCGAAATCAACAAATCCCTTGACCTTGGCGAAAAATATCTGGACGAAGGCAAATATGAGGAAGCGATCCTCGCTTTTAATGATGTCATTACCATTGATGACAAACAGGTCAAAGCCTATGAAGGCAAAGGCGAAGCCAATATCGGGCTGAAAAACTACACCGAAGCCGAAACCCAGCTGGAAGCAGCCAAAGCCATTTCAGAAACTGACAACGGCAGCGTTCTGCTTGCCGATGTCTATCTGAACACCAACCGCAAAGACGAGGGTAAAGCCCTTCTTGACGGAGTCATCAGCAACCAGCCCAGTGACACCCGGGTGATTGTCCATGCATCCAGACTCTATGGCGCCCTCAACGACTATACCACCATGCTGGATCTGCTGGAAAAGAAAATTGCTGACACTAAAGACAAGAATCAACTGAAAAAACTCTACGATGAACTGATTGGGGCCTATGTCAAAGCCGGGAAATCCGAGGCTGAAATCATCACCCTTCTTGAACGAGCCGCCGAAGCCACCGGTGATTCCAGTTATCTCGATAAAAAAGCCAGTTACTCGGTTAAAAAACCCAATTTCGGTTTGGCTTCCGGTGAATACCAGGGAACTCAGAACCTTGAACTCATCAAAGGCAATCCTTCTGATAAACTTTATTATACTCTCGATGGCAGCGAGCCGGGGATCACGTCAACCGAATACACGGCACCCATTGCCCTGCAGCCGGGCGATATCACGATTAAAGTGATCGAAGTCAATGAAGTTGGCGTCAAAACACCTGTACAGGAAAGCAAGTATGCCATTAAACAAAATAAACTCTCAAATGAAGAATTCCTGAGTAAGTTGAAAGGTATCTGGTATTCTACAGAAAGTGAACACGCTGATTTAGGGTATATTTTTTACATCAACGACTCTGCCATGACACAGGAAGGGTATTCACTAAGCAATAATAAAACAGACAATATGTGCAACGCCGACGGATCTTCATGTGGAAAATTCGACGTTATTGATACCACCGCCAATGGCGGAACAATTAACGTGCCCCACTATGCGGCTGAATGTCACTATGATCTCGGCTCTGTAAAAATCGAATTTGATTTTGGCGTTCCGGGAGACAATAAAATCACTTATCGATTTACAGACTTTGTGGCAAATCCTAGCTCAAAAGTTGGTGGAAATGTGAAGACCACCGATTGGATTCAATTGTATGCGGCTGAAGAGCTTGGCAACAATAAATATCGAATTCCTCCAAACCATTATCGCAGTTTAGCGAATTGATTATAAAGCAAGTGCCGTTTTTGGTCTTTATGCATCTCTTTGATACCTTTCCCCACAAACATATATGTATTTGAAGATGGGGGACTGATCCTTCTGACTGAGACTATAAAGTTGAGAACTGGTTTTAAATCAAACGTTTTAGATCATATTTTACGGTAAAAAGTGCACCATCAATATATGTTTAATCTTAATAACACTTGTTTTCTAATGATCAAACATTTTTGTTAAATGTATATCCCCTTTAATATCAAAAGGGTAAAATAAAAAATGAAGGAGAAAGTAACTTGAAAAAATTTAAGCAGTTGTTTGTTGTTCTTACGGTATTGGTCGTGGTTCTTTCATTTTCCGGGTGTACACAATCGTTCAGTATTGATGGTATGTGGACATCACCTAATGGAATGATAATCACTTTTCAGAATGGCTCAGCCAGCGCCTCATTGTTTGGTTTTAACGGCGGCCCAAACGGCAGTTATGAATTATCTGAAAAAACAGATAGCAATGGCGATTATACCTTATACGGGTCACACCTAACCGGGGGAACTGTTGAATATAGTGTAAATGTCGTTAATAATGATAAAATTGTTATGACGCTTCAGTCTGAATCCCCTTATGCCCCCAATTCGATCACATTAGAAAGGAAATGAGGTAAACTATGTTAAGTGCTTTTTTAAATCTCAGTACCAAGTCAAAAGCGTTAATATTAATTTTTGTAATGTCTTTAGTTATGGTCACTTTCTTTGGCAACAAAGATGCCGGTGGCATTACATATTATGATAATTACTATGAAGCTGGCAGTCTGCTTGATCCTAATGAGTATACTGATTACGGTTATGCGTTTAGTTACTCGGGTGACGCTGGAGAACTAAACCGACAATTGAGCACCTTACGAAATCAAAACATTATCTACGTTATCGCTTATGGGATTGGGGCTGTTACCTCTTTGTGGTTACTACTGCGTGAAGATGACGTCAAAGATTTATTATTAGAAGTTCGTTCTCTATCCATGGAGAAGATAACAAACGATAACGTTGCAACTAAGAAGAGTGAAATAGATAATGATATAACAGAAGAACTTATGAAGTAATAGACCTATGAAAGGATGCGGATTTTACCATGAACTATGCTTACGGAAAGCCAAGCGAAAAAAAGCAAAAAAATTGCCCTGCTTGTGGCTTTATCTTTACAAATAACGGAAGTTTCTGTCCCGAGTGTGGTGCAAAGAGAACATGTAGTGACAAACAGACCCAAATCAAAAAAGACAAGTACGAAAGCAAAAATAGAAAGACGTTACTAATTATAGGTTTGTGCATTGTTTTATGCATTGTAAGTTACTTCATTTTCCAAACAATTATCAAACCAGCAGTTACATATAACAATGCCATGTCATTAATTGAAGACCAACAGTATAAAGCAGCTATTGAGCAGTTAAATGAGCTTGGAGATTACAAAGATAGTGAAGAAAAACAGGCCAAGTATCAGCTATTGCTAATAAATCAGGCAAGTGTAGGTGATGTGGTAACATTCGGCAGTTATAACCAAGATAAAATAAAATACAATTTGAATGAGCTAATCGAATGGCGAGTTGTAACAAAGGAAAGTGATAAAGTCTTATTGCTTTCCAATAGTGGTCTTGATCGGCAACCATATAATAACACCTCATCAGATACCACATGGGAGACTTGTTCTCTTCGTTTATGGTTAAATGATATATTTTTAAACAGCGCTTTTTCAACTGAGCAACAGTCATTGATTGCAATATCTAATTTGACAAATGCCAATAATCCAAAATATGATACAAATGGTGGGAATAATACACAAGATAAAGTGTTCGTTTTGAGTGTCGCTGAAGTTGAAAAATACTCTCTTTATACAAAAGATTGGACACCCTCATCTGGGACTATTAGATGGCGATTACGTACACCCGGTAAGTATGGAAGTTATGCAGCAACTGTAAATAATGATGACGAATACATCGACTACTTTGAAAACAGTTCTACCACTGAACCATACCCAATTCGCCCCGCTATATGGGTTTGCATGAACGCTCAAGTATAAATCTTTACTTCCTTGTGAAATTATAAAAACGGGTGAAGTTGAATCTCATTCCCGTGCTTTACAAATATCAGAATGCCATTAAAAGGATAATCTTGCAGATATTTAACTGCTCTAAAGATGAAACTTACCCGTGGTCTACTTCGTGATGTAACCAAACCACTTTATCCACTAACTTTATCAAACCCAATATTAGATCATCTAACAAAATTGTTTTGTCCATCTCTGAAATGAGATATGTTTATCATATCCCCCCCCCTCAGCAATGCAACCGGCGATTATATTATTGTTTCAACCACCGACAACGGCGGCACCATCAAAGTGCTGAATTTTACGGTTGACGGTTATAATGCCGGCGACACCCTGATTGAATTTGATTTTGGAATCCTTGGCGATAATCAAATGCGGCTGCGCCATGCAGGCAAAGCCTGGTGGGATTATGGAACCGCCGAATACCTCGGCAGCGGCCAGTATCGAATCCCCTTTCAATTCGCCGGATCGAATATTATTACCATGAATTAATTGTCGTTTCTCAGCAACAAAACTCCCGGCCAGTTTGACCGGGAGTTTTATTCATTGCGACAATTAAATTTTTATTCGACGCTCCAGGCTTCCACATTAGGAATTGTGTGTTCCTGACCGTCCTCGGAAGTGTAGATATAGAGGTATTCCACCGTCCCCCAAACCGTTACCATTTGGCCTTCAACCCGAGGGGCTTCGCCAGCATTTAAGCGATAATAAACCTGAACCATTTGATTGGGATCGTCATTGACATCCATGATAAAATCACAGAAGTATTGCTGATTTTCATAGTTTTCATAAACTTGAAAAACCCGCCCCGTCATTTTGACCTTTTTACCGGTTTCATTTTTGGCGTTATCAACGATTTCAGTGTAAGGCAATTCTGCCGTTTGCCCTTTAAACGGATCCAGGCGCGCCTTTCGCTGAACCAAGGTCTCGTTGTAATAGCCCATGTCAAAATCACCTTTGTAAATTACCTCACCATAATAGTTATAAAGGGTGCCCTGGCCGTCATAACGATTATCAGTGTAATTGCCCTCATATAAGAGATTATCATTTAAATATTCTGTTCCCGGGCCATTTAACAGATCATTCTCATAGTTTCCTTCCTGAGCAAAGCCATCTTCCCAGACGGTTTCCCCGCTACCCTTAAAATGCCCCTGTTCCCATTCGCCATCATAGGTCCAGGCCACTTCATCCTCATCGGATACCGTGAAAACGCCAGTGCCCTGGGGCAAACCTTTGACCAGATCACCGGTGTAAGTGCCGGTTTTCTCGCCAAACGACAGATCCAGAGTGATCTCCTGATTTTTTACAGCCTCCGACTTGTTGCCAAAAATTCCCGGGATCAGCGAACAGCCCGTTAGCAGTACGGCCAAACCAATGGATGCCAAGATCAACAACAATTTTTTCATGATTACCACCTCTTTCTTTTCTTCAGAATTTTAACATACCAACAAAATCAATCATCCCATTACCAATATCAATACGCCCAGCCCCGCTCATTCATCTCTTCAATGGCGCTGGCCACCAGCTCGACAAAGATCTCAAGCATTTGCTCCCCTTTTTTTATGCTGGCCTTGGTAGGATCGCCGGTGGCCCCGGTGGCCGTGAGTTCCTTGATGTCCCAGATAATATCGACCTTTTCATTAATCTCAATCACATTTTGCGGCACCTGAGAGACCGCATCTTCCAGATTGACCAGTTCCGGGCGCAAGGCCATCATAATCGAGGTTTCGCCTTCGCCGCCATGGCCCAGTCCATTCCAAACCTCAAAACGATCACCCATAATCGGTCCAACCTTGGTCCACCAATCCGGAAGGTAAAGAAATTTCGCCTCGCGATGGCGATCCTTGACCTTATGGGCAGCGATTTCCAGCGCCGGGATATTGCCGTCATGGCCGTTGAGAATAAAAATGTGTTTAATGCCATTGTGAATCAGGCTCTCAAAGATATCCTCGGCAATGGCAATTTCGGTTTCGTAGCGCAGCGTAATCGACATCGGGTAACGGTTATAATGAATCGAGGTACCAAAGGGGACACAGGGCAGCACCACCACATTATCCAGCTTCTGTGCCACCCGTTTGGCGACCTCGGTGGGCACGAAAAAATCCGGTCCCAGGCAACAATGCCAGCCATGACTCTCGCAGGAACCAAAAGTCACAATGGCAGTGACCTGATCGGCCTTTTTTAACATCTCCTGAACTTCCAGCGCCGTCATCTCGTTAAGCATTACCTTTTTCATCATCTTATTCCTTTACACAAAAATTTTTAAAACATCCTGATTTGTATTTACCCAATTTTACATCAGTCATTTAATGTTAATGCTAATTTTTCCGTTCTTCCTCATCCTGCTGTCTTAGTCGATCCAGAAAGGTTGCCATCCAGAGATTGTCCTGGCGAATGTATTCCGGGTGAGCCAGAACTTCCTCCGGCCGCTGCACATAATCACTAGTGATCATTTCAGCGCCGCAGTTTCTAATCAGATCTTTAATAATTGCCTGGGTGTTTTCCAGGTGAAACTGAAAGCCAAAGACTCTTTTCTGATAGACGAAGGCCTGGTTTTGACAAGCGGCGCTGGCAGCAATCACCGTGGCTGCCTCTGGCAGCTCAACAAAGGTATCGCCATGCCAGTGAAAAACTACCGGATTATCGGGGAAAAAGGCAAACAACGGCGAGGCTTTGGCTGGTTTCGAAAACGTGATCGGAAACCAGCCGATTTCTTTTTGCTTGTTTTTTACGACCTTCCCGCCGATGATATCGGCAATCAACTGACTGCCGAGGCACAGCCCGATCACCACCTTGTTGGCTTTTATGGCGGCTTTAATGAATGCTTTTTCGGCCTTCAGCCAAGGGTATTGCGTTTCTTCATAAATGTTCATCGGCCCGCCCATGACCACCAGCCAGTCAAAATCACTCACCTCCGGCAACACTTCATCGTTATACAATTGTGTCGCAGTGACGGGACAATTGTTGGCTTTGGCCCATTCTAAAATACTGCCGGGATTTTCAAAGGCGACATGCTGTAAATAGTGAATTCTCATTTGCACCCTTCCTGTCTGATTCTATTAATCTCTTATTTTTATGCAAGTATACCATTTTCAGCGCTTCTTCAAAAATATTTTTTGTTGAAAGAAATTTATTCCAATAAAAAAAGCGCATCCATAAGAAAATGCACTTCTTTTATTGGTGCTCAAATTTTTGGCCAGAAAAATCTAAGCAGAGGAATAATGTTATCTATCAAAAATGTAAATTAATGAAAGCAAGGTAAATTCGGGGATGTCACACACCATCCCCGAGGAAGGGTATTAAATACTGACTTGGAGATGTCCCTTTATTCGAAGAGATTCTAAAATTGGCTAGGAGAAATTAACCAACTCCCGGGAATCACACACTTCCCGGTTCGCTTGCGATCGTCACCGACTGCCAAACGAAAAAAATCCTTCTCCAACGGAGAAGGATAAAAGAATCATACTTACAAATCTAAATATAATGCTCTTACATTCCTCTAAATCGGAGGTTTCATAAGAAATCACTACAAACAGGTCTTCTGGCTCAACAATCAACTTTCCATCTCCCTTCCCGCTAATTTCTTAACAGTGGTTATGAGACGGTCATCATGTTTTACAGCTGCGATTACAGCAAAGGATTTACACCTTTTTCCCTTGAATATAGGACAAGTTCACTATTTAATTGAGTTTAGTTTACACTATCAAACACATCTTGTCAATAGCCAGCTACCCCTTTGACTGATTAATTTATTTCACATCGCCGGTGATAATAAAAATCGGGTTGGCGGCCTTTAACATCGTTAAACCGCCGATGCCTTCACCCCGGCTGATGCCGACCTGAATCAGTTCCACCGCTTCGAAATACTGATTCATCAGGGTGGTGGCCTGGGCTGCGTTCTCCAGGGTCACAAAGTTGGCAATCACCCGACCGCCAGGACGGATATTGGCTTTGCACCACTGAAAAAGGCTTTCCATATTGCCGCCGGAACCGCCGATGATGACCCGGTCTACCGGCTCTTTGATTTCAGCCAGCGCCTCGGGCGCCTTGCCGGGGATAATCACCACGTTGTCGGCATTAAAATGGGCTTTGTTTTTTTGCACCAGCTCGAGTGCGGTTTCCTTGGCTTCCACGGCATAGACCCTGCCCGTTTCTGCGGCATAGGCCGCTTCCATCGTCAGACCACCAGTGCCGGCGCCGATATCGACAACCACATCGCCGGGGTTTACTCCCAGCAGTGAAATGGTGAGAATCCGGATTTCCCGTTTTGTCATCGGAGCCTTACCCCGAATGTAGGCCTCATCCTTGTATCCTGCTATCTTACTCATTGATTACCACCACGACTGCCAGTCCTTCCTCCTGATAGCTCAGGGCTTCTGTCACCGTTAAGCGGGTGATCTTTTCATTGGGATAGGATAACTCCTCACCCACATAGATTATACTGTTTTCACATCCGGCTGCCTGAAGGATTCCGGCAATAAAGGCCGTATTGTTATTTTTATCGGTCAGAATACCGAGCTTTTTGTTTTCGGCCAGCGCCGCCGCCAGATTCTGATCGCGGCCGTGCAGGCTCAAAAGCCTCGCATCCTCCCAGCTGATCGCCAGTTTGGCAAAAAAATACTGCAGCGAACTGATCCCCGGAATACAGACAATGTCCTTTTCCGGCACCACTTTTTTGGCATAGGTCAGCAGACTGTAAAATCCGCAGTCGCCGGAAACCACCAGGGCAGTTTTTTTCTTCTGATACACCTGGGCAACCTTTTCCATCAACGCACTGAGCGGAGTTCCCATGCCGATAAAAAGCATCTCTTTGCCGCTGGCGTCAAAGCTTTCGGCGTGGCGGGTGCCACAGAGAATCACTTCCGCTGCGGCAATTTCTTTTAAGGCGATGGGCAGGATATAATCCGGATGACCCGGTCCCAGTCCAATAATTTTTAATGGGTACATAGACGTTTCCTCAACTCTTCTGCATCTTTGCTTTGTCCTAAAAAGCCATGGATCTTGGAAAAGAGCACCACTTCGATATCAATGGTGCCATAAACCCGATCGGTGACTTTTTTTCGTACCACCTCGGCCAGATGATTAAAATAATCCGGCAGGTTTGCCGCCAGGATAATATCGGTGGCTTCATCGGTGGTTTTGGCGGCCATGATTTTTGCCATCGTTTCCCGGGATGCTCCCAGGATTCCGGCATGGGCGGTCAGAATTTCCATCCGGCCATCAGCGACACTGCTATGGGTATTAAAAATCCCCCCGGCCAGCTTCACCAGTTTGCCGAGATGACCAATTAAGAGAATTTTATCAAAACCCATCCGTTCCGCCTCGTCGAGCATAAAGCCCATAAAGTTGCTGGTCTTCACCAGCACATCCTCATCAAGCCCCAGTTCTTCGGAAAAATCCTTGCCGTAATTGCCGGGAACAAAGATGATTTCTTTAAAGCCCTTGGCATGAAGCACCGACAGTTCCAGTTTCAGGGATGCCTTGAGTGCCTCTTCACTCATCGGCTCGACAATCCCCGAGGTGCCAATAATCGACAATCCGCCCTGAATCCCCAGCTTGGGATTAAAGGTGCGTTTAGCCAGCTCGACTCCCTGAGGAATCGACAGCTCGACCTGCCAGCCCTTGGGCAAATCGGCCCGGTGCCTGACAGCGTCAGATTCCAGAACCGCACGAAGCTCCTGGGTGATCATCTCTCTGGGGGTGGGATTAATGGCCGGTTGGCCCGGGGGGATACTGAGCCCCACCGAGGTCACGGTGCCGACACCGATGCCGGCGACAAAGCTGATCCCGGCCTGATCGGAGGGGCTGATTTTGGAAAAGACCTTCACCCCATTGGTCACATCCGGGTCGTCGCCGGAATCTTTGACCACCGAGCAGCAAGCCTCATGTTCTGAAAACGTCTGATCATGCAGCACCAGATCGAGTGACCAGCCCTTGGGGGTGTTGATTTGAATGGTCTCCCATTTCTGCTGACTTAAAAACATCAATAGCGCCGCCTTGGTTGCGGCCGTGGCGCAGGAGCCGGTGGTAAAGCCGTAGCGCAGAATCTTGCCATTTTTTTCAATGGTTTTATCAAACATTTTTGTCTCCATTACTGAAGGGGATAGTTCTTCTTGATTAACAGGGTTGATAAATAAGGGATCTTGCCTTTTAAGACCTCGATATCGCGGACCACCTGCTGGGTTTCCATCCCGATGTTGGACACCAGCACAAAGCATTTCTCCAGCCCCCGGGCTTCCAGTTCCGCGGCCATCCAGGCATTGTTGGCGGAAACTTTCATCACCACAATGTTCTGGTGGGCATCAAGAATCGCCCGGATTTCTTCTTCCGGTTGGGTCATGGCGACAATCCCAAGTGACTCTTCGCCCTGGGTCAGGGGAATATTCAGTTGGGCGCCGAGGTTGCAAAATGACGGCACCCCGGACAGAGTGACCACTTCAATGTTTCGTTTTAACAAGTATTCCATCACATAGGAATAGGTACTAAAGACCATCGGATCGCCCAGGGTAATAAAGGCGACGTCCTTACCCTGATTGAGCAGCACTTCAATTTCGTCAGCATTCTCTTGCCATTGTTTTTCGAGGGTTTCCCGCTCCTGCGACAGGGAAATCATCGGAAAATTCATCTCAATAACTTTTGATAAATCGGAAATGTGACTTTTAACAATTTCAAAGGCCACGCTGCTGCTGCCCATTTTTTTTACCGGCGTAATCACCGCATCACAGGCATCTAAAACCTTAGCCGCCTTAACAGTCAGCAGATCCGGATCTCCGGGACCAACCCCAATACCATAAAAAATTCCTTTTTTTGATTCTGTCATCATCCTTACCATTCCCTTCCCAGTTGATAAAGCATGGCATTAAGTATCGCTGCCACCACTGGGCTGCCACCTTTGCGGCCGTTGATGCGGATGATCGGGCTGTCAATCTGATCCAGGGCTTCCTTGGATTCGGCCGCCCCGACAAAACCGATGGGAGCACCGATGATCAAGGCTGGTTTGGCAGTACCCCGTTTGACCTGTTCAATTAAAGTATAGAGCGCAGTCGGCGCATTGCCAATGGCAAAAATGCCAACGCTGTCGTCTTTTAAGGCTTTTTCCATACTGACCGTCGAGCGGGTAACGCCCCGTTCTTTGGCTTCGGCAGCGACATCGGCGTCGTGGACAAAATTGACAATTTCAATGCCATGATCGGCCAGCGCTTTTTTGTTGACGGCGACCTGAATCATCCGGGTGTCGGCGTAAATTTTCTTGCCCTGTTTCAGGGCTTCCATCCCACTTTCATAGCCGCCATTTAAAATTTCCAATAAATCGGCATATTCAAAATCAGCGGTGGTGTGAATGATTCGTTTAACCATTGGGGCAATCGCTTCCGGGAAAACCTTGTCTCCCAGTTCTTCGGTAATAATTTCAAAACTGCGTTCTTCAATTTCTCGGGGGTTGTTAATGTATTCCATCTTGTCTCACTTTCGTAAATGAATTTTTTGTGTTTGTCTTTATTTATCGCATCAATCGATGCTCTATTTTTACACCGTTTCGGTGATAATTTTTATGCCGCCGGGAATCAGGCGATTCTGATAAATTTCGGCGTAAACCGAATCGGGAACATAGTGTTTCAATGCTTTGATAAAGCCATCTTTTTGAAAATCGACCCGGTCATACATAATCCCGATCACCGTGCCGCTGTGGCCGATGACGGTACCGAGTCCGCCAAAATCCCGGGACAGATCAATCAGGCCATCGAGATAATTCTTTTTTAAGCGTTTCTGGTTTAGCAAAGCACTCTTTGTACAGGCGGCGCCAATATCCTTCAGGCTTTTGCTGCGGACGCCTTGTTCAAATTGAGCGACAATTTCGGCAAAGATAGCCAGGTCATCTGGCGAATAGTCATCCTGGGTTTCATTAAAGGTCATCGTATCAATGCCGCCGTGAAAATCAACAATCAGGATATCCGCTACCACGGTGCCATCAAATTCTTTTAACACCGCACCACTGATGTGATTAAACAGGTTCAGCTGCTTAAACATCAGATTGTCCGACGGTTCTATGCTGGTACACAGTGTTCCAATCGCTTTTGGGCTCAGACCCAGATTAAAATATTGCGAAAGCCCGGCGGCCATGCCGGCAATATCGGCGGTGCTGCTGGCCATGCCCTTCTCCAGCGGAATCTCGCTGGTCATCGCAAAATGCAAATGATTCTTTTCTGATTGAGAAATTCCAAAGCGACTAAAAACCGCGTCGACCAGTTTTCGGGTTTTGGGTTTAAGACACTCAAGATTGCCCGGACCTTCTTCAATCAAAATTTCGGAATAGCGGTCAATCGGGCTGGACACCAGACAGGGATTGCCGTCATACCAACCCTGGATGTATTCGCCGCAAGTTCCCGGGGTTTTAACCCTGACCCGTCTCATGCCTGCTCCGCCCGATGTTTCAGAACCGCATTTAAGAGACAGGTTAAAAATAACGGGTTACTATAAAAATGGATATGGGGATAGCCGGCCAAAACGTTCTGCTGGCGGTAGCCGCAGGTCCAGGTTTTACCTTTTTTGGTGATCACATAGGCCGTCGGCAAGGCTTCTTCTGAAGAAACCAGGCTGTGATGAAATTCGTGGCCCCGGATCTCGATGGTTTTGCCGCAGAGATAGGCGGCAATATTGACATAGCCAAACCGTTGCAGCCGTTTGGTCATTTTAGACTCGGCATTTAAAAAACCCACCGCCGAATTGGTTTTTCCGCTGTTTAAGGTCATCGACCGGGTTAAATACATCAGCCCGCCGCACTCGGCATAGCAGGGTAGTCCGGCTTCCAGTTTGCTTTTGATATCGGCGATCATCCTTGTGTTAGTGGCCAGCTCGGCGCCAAAAACTTCCGGAAAGCCGCCGCCAATATACAGGCCGTCGAGCTGCCCAGGCAGCGCTTCATCATTGAGCGGACTAAAAGGAACCACTTCGACCCCGGCATGCTTAAGTGCCATAAAATTGTCATCATAGTAAAAATTAAAGGCCCGGTCTTTGGGCACGCCGATGCGCAACCCCTGATATTTGGCGGCGTAGTCTGCAAACGGATCGGCAAATGGAACGACCAGTTGGTCGTGCTGGCTGATTTTCCATAAGGTATCCAGATCAATATGCGCTTCGGCCAGTTCTCCGGCTTTGTCCACCTTTTCCCGAAAATCAACGATTTCTTCTACCGGCACCAACCCCAGATGACGGCTGTCCATGACAATGTCGGGATTGTTGGGAAAATACCCCAGACAGGTGACATCGTTATAGGCTTCAATCATTTCTTTTAACAACAGATAATGGGATTCAGATGAAATCCGGTTGATGATCACCCCGGCAATTTTGGTCTCAGGATCAAAATCGACATAGCCTTTGACCATGGCAGCCGCACTTTTGGCCATGCCCCGACCATCGATGATCAGAATCACCGGCGCATCAATGGTTTTAGCCAGATAGGCGCTGCTGCCGACATCCGATTCCAGACTATGGCCGTCATAAAGACCCATCACCCCTTCAACGATACCCAGATCCTTTTCATTAAGCCGCCGGGAAAATAGGCCCCGGATCGTCTCTTCGTCCAGCAACCAGGTATCCAGATTAATTGAGGGTTCGCCGGTGACAAAGCGGTGAAACATCGGGTCGATATAATCGGGTCCGGTCTTAAAGGGTTTTACCGTCAGTCCCCGCTTTTTAAAGGCCGCCATGATGCCCATGGTGACCGTGGTTTTGCCCACGTTGCTGCTGGCCCCGGCCAGCATAAAATAATTCATAGTTGTATCTCCTTTTTCCAATGTCATATCTCGTTATCCACACTCACTGATCGACCGCTAAAAACCGTTTAATACGAAATTATTTTTCTTTAATTTTATTTATCTGACTTATTTATCTTCAATCAGAGTCAAGGCTTTAACCATTTCAATAAATTCCTGATGATCATCGATTTCGTGAATGGTCTTGTGCTTTTTGATCGCTGCCAGCCGCTCTTCCAGCTGACCTTCGGTAAAATCATTATTTAGACAATTGCGGTGGAAATATAGCTCTCCCGGTAGCTTTTCCAGACCGCTCAGATTAGCAATGTTGCCGTGGCCAAAGGGTAGATCCGAAATCAGAATCAGGTCGCTCTTAGCCATAACGGCCAGATTTTCTTGCTGTTTTTCGCTGCTGATGGCGGTAAAGGGGCTTTCTTCAACCATCAGAATCCCCAGCACATCGCAGATGGTCCAGTCATCACTGCCCTGATTGATCACCCCGGCGGTGAGCTGATGGCCCATCGCCTCGAGTTCTTCGAGCACCTGCGAAGCCTTGTTGCCACCGCAGATGACGTGAATGCGCAAACTGCGGTAATCTTCCGATTCTTTGATGACCCGCAGCGGAATGATTTCCGGTTTTCCAAAAAGCTTGTTCTCCTGGATAAACATTTTCATCTCATAGACTTTTTTAAGATTTTCTTCGGTGATCACCTCTTTCGGGGTGCCATCGACAATGACCTTGCCATCTTTCATCAGAATCAGCCGGTTGCAGTAACGGGCCGCCAGGTTAATATCATGCAGCACCGCTACCACGGTCATCGATTCTTTTAAATTCAGATTACGGATCAGCTCCATCACTTCAATCTGGTGATGGATATCCAGCGCCGAGGTCGGTTCATCCAAGAGAATAATATCCGGTTCCTGGGCGATCGCGCGGGCAATGATCACCCGCTGTTTTTCGCCGCCGCTAAGATTATTATAGAGCCGTTTTCTAAACGGTAGGGTCTTGGTGGCCCGCATCGCCTCCGTCACAATATGGTAGTCATGCTGACTCTCCTTGCTCCGGTAACTGAGATAGGGATTGCGGCCCATCATGACAATATCCTCGACCGTGAAATCATAGTCGATATCAAAAGACTGGGGCACCACTGCAATTCTCTGGGCCCGTTCCCGTTGGCTATAACTGATATTGTCCTTTTCTTCAAGGGTAATGACCCCGGATTTCACCGGCAACAGTCCGGATAAACATTTGAGCAGGGTCGATTTCCCGGTGCCATTAGGGCCGATCAGCCCGACAAACTCGCCCTGGCAGATGGTGGCGTTAAATCCCTGCAGGATATCTTTTTCGCCATAGCCGGAAACGACATCCTTAAAATCAAGCATGATCCGTGGCATTAATCGTTTCATCTCAGGCTCCTCCTTTCTTGCGTTTTCTAAGCAGATAGACAAAGAAAGGTCCGCCAAAGGCCGCGGTGATAATCCCGACCGGGATTTCCTGTCCGGCTACGGTGCGGGCCAGCGTATCGCAAAGAATCAGAAACGCGCCACCAAAGAGCAGCGAAAAAGGAATCAACACCCGATGTTTCGGGCCGGTTACCAACCGGACAATATGGGGCACCACCAATCCGACAAAACCGATGATCCCGGTCACCGAGACCACGGCGGCGGTCAGCAGTGAGGAAGTCAACAGAATTTTCTTTTTCAGGCGCTCGGTATCGACGCCCAATTGGGTGGCGGTTTCCTCGCCCAGGAGCATAATATCCAGTTCCCGCACGGAAGTCAGCATGATCACCCCACCGACTAGCACATAGGGCAGCACCGTTAAAACCTGATCCCAACCCTTGCCGTTTAAACTGCCCATAATCCAGAACATGATCTGAGTCATTTCTTCCTGATTAAAAATCATCAGCAAATACATAATCGCACTGATGGTTTGGCCAATGGCAATCCCGCTGAGCAGCAGTGTCGCCACCGGTACCTTGCGACCGACCCGGGAAATACTGTAAACCACCAGAATCGTGGTAAATGACCCAACAAAGGCTAAAATTGCCGTCCCGTTCATCCCAAACAAGCTGCTCGAAAAATTCATGACAATGCCAATCGTCGCCCCCAGGGCCGCCCCGGAAGATACCCCTAAAATATAGGGATCCGCCATCGGATTTTTAAAAATGCCCTGATAGGCGGCGCCGCAGATGGCCAGCACCCCGCCGGTAATAAAGGCTAAAATAATTCGCGGCAACCGCACATTCCAGATAATGGCGACCGCCCCGGCACTGATATCCTCCATCCCCAGATCGATATGAAAAAGCTGATTAAGCAGGATTTTATTGGCATCCCAAAAAGTAATCGAGGCCACCCCCAATAAGGTACAGACATAAATGATAATGATGCAAGTGGCAATCGAGATAACGATGCCATATCTTTTGACGGTGTTTTTCATGAATTCTCCCATTGATCGTTTTAGCTGTTCACCCCCTGATTCTCTCACTAAGAAAAAACCAGGGGGCGAACAGCCTTCGCCCCACTAAAAACTTTTTATTTAACTTTGTTATTTACTGAAAACTTCCGGATAAATACTCTCGGCAATCAGAGCCATCCCCTCGATAATTCGGGGACCGGGCCGCTGAATCATATCACTTTCCGGGGTCAGGTATTCAAAGTAGACCAGTTGATCATTGATAATCGCATTGATCTTGTCAAAACCGGGTGTTGCCTTGACGACATCCGGTTTGGTATAAAGCGAAATATAAACATCCGGATTGTCGGCAATGATTTCTTCGGTGCTCAGCTGCGGCCATTGTTCGGTTCCGTCAGCGGCAATGTTGACCGCGTTTAGATCGGTCAGCATCGAATCCAGGGTCGAGCCGGGACCGGCCGAGTAGAATTTGCCGATATCAAAGAAGACTGATTTTTGCGTTTTGGCCGTCTTCGCCTTTTCGATTAACGCGGCCCGATCAGCAGCCATTTTTTCAACAATTTCTTTGGCTTTGTCATTGGCATTGGTGACTTCGCCAGCCTGAACAATATTGGCCAGGACGCCGTCAATATTGGCGGCATTAAAGGTAATCACCTTGGCACCAGTGGCTTCCAGCTGTTGTTTGATATCATCGGAGACAAAGTCCGAGGCCACCACAATATCCGGTGCCAACTCAATAATTTTTTCCAGCGTCGGCGAGTTAAAGCTGCCAACATCGGTCACGGCCAGGGCGGCTTCGGGGTAATCACAGTATTTGGTTCGTCCGACGACCTTGTCCCCCTGATCCAGGGCAAACAGGATTTCGGTGGTTGCCGGCGACAATGAGACAATCTTCTGGGGTTCTTTTTCGATGGTCACCGAATTGCCAGCGTTATCGGTTACCGTGACCGGATAAGTGGTAACACCACTTTTGGTTTCAACGCCCGATTCATCGGCTGTCGTTTTGCCTGGCTGACAGCCGGTCATCGTTACCAGCAAGGCTAACATCACTAAGATTGCCCATACACTTCTGATACTTTTCTTTTTCATGCTCTTCCTTCTTACTTTTTATTTTTTTGCATTTTTTGCAAAAATAAATCCAGCTTCCTGTGGAGGCTGGATACTAAACAAACGGTTTAATCCTGTTCTTCCCACCGAAGAATATCAATGATTATGAGTGTCCTGACTTATGCCATCCCTGGTTCTCCCTTCCCATCCTTAAGACTAGGCACAAGAACCGCGTTAGCAATTACAGTAGCGGGGGCTGTAGGGGTCTTTCACCCCTTTCCTCATCAATTTTCTATTATATTAGTGGAAGTGTATCATAGAATCGGCAACTTTTCAATTGATTATTTTTGCTGCGGTTTTCCATCGTTTATGGCCAGACTGTGAAGCACTGCCCGGGCAAAATCCCGCGGATCTCTTTCCCGCCAGGCTTCGCTGGCGATGACCTCATAGGAAATGGTGTCAATGCCGGGCACCGTCAAAATCTCCGCCATTACCTGATCTAAAGGGATCTCCCCTTCGCCAGGAATCCAGTGGCGGTCTGCCGTAAAATCATTGTCGGACAGGTGCAGGGCCTTGATTCGATCTTTATGCTTTTTTAGAATCCGGCCACAGTTCTGTTCTTCCAGAAAATCGTGGGAGCTATCGTAACACATCCCAAACCGGGGGGCATCAATCTGCATAAGCAGATAATCAAGCAGATGCTGGCGGGAGACATTTTCCACCGCCAGATCAACATCATATTTTTCAGCGGCGTCCGCCAGCTCGGAGAAGAAGGCCAGCCCCTTATCAAGATCAGGCTGAAATTCGTCGAGATCGTTGGTATGCATCACCAGCGCCGGAATCTCAAAGGCCTGACAATCTTTAAGATATTCCCTAAACTGTTGCAGCTTGGGCTTGATCTCCAGCCGCGAGGCCGTCCAGATGTCACTGTAGCCGATAAAGGGGGCATGGATATTGGTAATCTCCAAACCGTTTTTTTGAACCAGCTCTGGGAATTCTTCTTTTTTTAAGGCCCAGGGCTCCAACTCATCCTCCCAGGAAATCATCGCCGCTTCAAAACCGGCATCGGCAATGATTTTGATGCGCTCTTCAAACTTCATAAAATAGCCAAACCAGGAAAACATACTATACTTCATAATGGTCTCTCATTCTCAAATAAATTTTATAGACAAAATTTTATTGCTGATATTTACCCCACGATCACCATTGAAACGCTGGTCATCCTTTTAAAACTGCGCTATAATACAATCAAAATTCATCATACCAAACTGGAGATAGTTTATGAAGAAATATTCCAAAGGCATCCTGATTGGGATTGGTTTTATTATCCTATCGGCGATTCTTTATTACTTGCATTTTTTAATCTTTCATGATTCCCATCATATCTTTTTGTATCTGCTGGGGGACATTGCCTTCTTACCGATTGAAGTCTTGCTGGTTTCGGTAATTTTCCACAAGATCATCGAAGACAAAGATAAAAATGAGCGTTTCAAGAAAATCAACATGGTGCTCGGGGTCTATTTCACCGAAGCCGGCGTTGAGCTGATGCAGTTTTTTTCACAGGAAGATGATCAACTGGCAGATTTCCAGGATTTTCTGACCATTCAGTCTCACTGGGATACTAAAGATTATAAAAAAGCCATCAAACAGATAAAAAGCCTTGATCCTCATCTGAATTTTAACACCCACTGTCTGATGACCCTCTCAGAATTTCTTACCTCCCGACAGGATCTTTTTTTAAAACTTCTGGAAAACCCCATACTGGTTGAACATGATACCTTTACTGATCTTGTTTTAGCCCTGACCCATGCCCAACAGGAGCTGTCCAGCCGCAAAGATCTTGGACAATTGTCTCAAAATGACTATCACCACTTGATGTCCGATATTGAGCGGGCATACAAACTGCTGTTGCTGGAATGGCTGTTTTACATGATGCACCTGCGCAAATCCTATCCTTTTCTTTACTCATTTTACCTGCGGACAAATCCCTTTGACCCTGATGCCAAGGTCGAAATCAAGTAAAGTTTACTTGACAGGCCTTATATTTTAAAGTGCTAACCCAGTACCGACAATTGTTACATCATGTTGTTTGCATCGGGGCGAACAGGCGATAGCCTGTCCGAACCCGCAGCAAACAACAGATTAACAATTGGTCGGTACGGCTGTGTTAGGCTACTCGCTGATCGTCTCGACCGACTCGATGGTGTATTTCTGTTTGCTGAAAACCAGTTCCATCAGCATTGACAGGTATTTGATAATCACCGCCAGAATCACAAAGACGCCAAAGAAGCCAAAGACGATCACCAGCATCATTGAGGTATAACCGGAAACCACGTCTTCGGTAACATAACTGACCAGGGTATAGATGCCAATGCCAAAGGTGGCCACCATCATAAAGACCGCTGCCAACAGGGTCATCTTGTAGGCCACGTTGGTAAACAGAATCAGCGAATCAGCGGCCATTTCTTTGCGTTGATAGCGGGTTTCCTTGTCGTAACCCTTGGTGCAGGAGCGGTCATTGTCGTACTCGAGGGTGTCGATCTTCAGGCCGCAGTTGGCATAAACCGCCTTGCGGTAGGGAATCGTCTTGCTCATCGAATGGACCCGATTAATCGCCCGGCGTGACAACACCCGGAAGTTTTCGGTCCGCAGAGGATGGGGACTGCGGGAATAACGGTTAAAGACCGCATAGAACAATCGTGAGCTCTTGCGCCCGCATTTTTTCGGGGCGGCATTGACGATATCAAAACCGGTCAGGCTGTGGTCATAGACGTCCATCATCAGCTCGGCCTCATAATCCATCACCATGTTATCAAATTCAAAGACGAAATCACCAATCGACAGATCAATCCCGGCATTCATCGCCAGCTCAACGCCCTGGTAAAAGCTCATGTTGACGACGTTGATGACGGTGCCTTTGATACTTCTGCCAATCTCCCGGATCACCGCCAGGCTGTTGTCATCCGAGGCGTCATTAACGCAGATTATCTGATAGCTTTCAAAATTGGCACTTAAAACGGCATTGATTTTTTTCAGAAAATCCCGGATCCGCTCTTCATCATTATAAATATAGATCACTGCCGAAACAAAGTTCTTTTCTTTATCCCGAACCGTCACCTTCTTTTCTTGCTGTCTAGTCATTTTTTAATACCTCATCCAAATCATAAACCGTGTTTATTTTTCCCGATAATACCGAGACAAAGGTCGGTTTTTCGCTGACCTTGCGGATCACCGTCGGCCGGGAGTCGTCCACCTCGGAAGCTTTTAAAATCGGCTTCATCGAATAGAGTGAGCCCTCGTAGCTAAAGCCGTACTCAGCCTTTAGATATTTCTCGGCCATATTGGACATGTATGGCCAGGCGGATTGGGGCTTCGCGACGCAGTCGTTGCAGTTGCCCAGCTGTTCGGGAGTACAATATCCCCAGCTCTTTTTTTGACAGTTAAACTGCGGCAGGCTGTCAAAGGACGAAACATGCGGGGTAAAGGTGACCGAAGTCAGGGAATGATAGCCGGTTTTGCCAAAGGGCATTACCGAAAAAAAAGGCCCGTCCATCACCGTGATCCCCACCTCCCGGAGCTTTTCCTGGGGTTTACAGAGAATGATTTCGCAGAGCTCATACTTAATTTTAAATGGCTCATAACCGGCCAGACTAAGAACCTGATTGGTGGAGCCGTAAGTGGCATTTAACAAAAAAGCCGTTTCTACGACCGCGCCGCTTTCCAGCTTCAGGACGTAGCTGTCTGTGCCTTTGTCAATCTGTTGCAGTCGGACGCCATATTTAATTTCAACATTTTTCATTTTTGCCAGCGCATCGACAAAAAACTGCCCCAGAATCCCGGCGTCATAGGTATATTCCTTAGTCAGGTAAGCCCCGTCACAAAGGCCCTTTTTAAAATACTTTTCGGGAATTAATTCTTCACAGGGAATCTCGGCAGCCTGACAGAACTTGGTAAACTGTTCCCGGTTGGTCCAGCTGAAGCTGTCGCTGGTGGCGTAAACCTGATCAAAGGCACTATGAATGCAGAAATCATAGTCTTTGACAAAGCGGTTGAAATAATGGGCCGATTTGATCGCCGTGGCATAGGACCGGGGATAATGGTAACCCATATGAACCCGGGCCTGGTTGATATAGGTGGCCCGCTGAAACGGCGATTTTTCCCATTCCAGCACCAGCACCCGCTCGCCCCGCTCGCCACAAAGCTTGGCGGCGTAAAGGCCGTAAAGCCCGGCGCCAATAATGATCTTGTCCCATTGGTTTTTGTTTGCGGTCATCTTATTGCTCCAATGCCCGAGGCACAAAAGCATTGATGGCAGCCACCACGGTATCAATCTCAGCGTCGGTCATCCCATAAAAAAGCGGCAACGAAAGAACCTCGTCGGCCAGTTTTTCGGTAAGCGGCAGACTGCCCGGGCCAATCTTTAAATAGGCATAGGCTTCTGACAGATGGGGCGGGATCGGGTAGTGAATAATACTGCCAATGCCCTGTGCTTCCAGATAATCTTTCAGCTCATCCCGATAGGGCGTGGTGACGACAAACTGATGCCAGACTGTTGTAGCCTGGACCCGCAGCTTTGGCAGCGCGATCACGGGGTTGTTCATTTTGTTAAGATAGGCCGTGCAAACGCGGTTGCGGTCGGCATTAAGCGCATCCAGATAACGAAGCTTAACGTTTAGCAGCCCGGCCTGAAGCTCATCGAGCCGGGAATTGGTGCCGACGACCTTATTATAATAGCGCTTTTCACTGCCGTAAAAACGATACATCCGAAAGGCCTGATCCAGTTCCGGGCTGTTGGTGGTAATCGCCCCGCCATCACCAAATGCGCCAAGATTTTTGGATGGATAAAAACTGAAACAGCCGATATCCCCAAAGGAACCGGTCATCTGACCCTGATAGGTGGCGCCATGGCTCTGGGCGCAATCTTCTACCAGATAAAGGTTATGCTTTTTGGCAATCGCCACGATCTTATCCATTTCACAGCAGGTGCCGTAAAGGTGCACCACCAGAATGGCTTTGGTCTTCTCGGTAATTCTTTCTTCGATTTTGTCCGCATCAATGCTGTGATAAGCGTCCGGCTCCACGAAAACCGGGGTGGCATCGTTAATGGTGATGCCCATGACACTGGCTATATAGGTATTGGCCTGAACGATGACCTCGTCGCCGGCGCCAATGCCCAAGACCCGAAACGACAGCCACAGGGCATCTAAACAGTTGCCCAGTCCGACGCAGTAATTGGTGCCGACATAGCTGGCAAAATCTTTTTCAAAGCGCTCCACCTCATCCCCGAGAACATAGCTGCCGCTTCTTAAAATTTCCAGGGCTTTATTTTCATATTCCTTTTGATGTTCTTCAAAATGACGTAGTAAATTGTTAGCTGGTACCTTCATCTTAACTCCTCGCTGTCAGCCTTTTGTTCGATCTTCTTTGATAAACTCTGACTTTAAAAATTTGATCTGCTTGAGATAGGATACCACAGTTTTAACAACCTTTACCTTAGTATCGTAATCATCTTTCCAGATTACCGGAATATCATAAACGGCAATGCCCTGGCGCTCGGCCCGCAGCAGCAGCTCCACGCAATAAAACCAGCCATTGTCCTGGCTGGAAGCGGCAATTAACTGATCAAAGGTGTCTTTGCGGTAAAAATCAAAACCACAGAGGGCATCGGTAAACTTATTTTTAAACACCACATGCAAGAGGCTATTAAGCCCCCGGGAGGTCAATTCTCTTGATGGCTTGCGGCCCGTCACGGCCGAATTTTTCATCAGCCGCGACCCCTTAATAATTTTTACATTCGGCTGGTTTTCAAAAATATCCTTTACCTGTCTGAGATGTTCGATATCGGTGGACAAATCAATGTCCATATAGCCGATCACTTCGCAGCTGTTATCTGCGGCACCGGTTCGCAGCGCCACGCCAACCCCTTTTTCCGGGGTTTTTAGATATTGGACTTCTTTATACTTTTCACACAAACGGCGGCTGATGGCCTCGGTGGCATCGGTGGAGCCATTATCGATGATGGTCAGCTGATAATCAAACAGCTTGTTTTTTTTGAGGAAAACCAGGGTTTTTAAAATCCCCTTTTCGAGGCGCCGTTCTTCATCGAGAACGGGAAATAATATATTTACTTTCATGCGTCATCCTTTTGCTTTTTATTCTTTCAGCTTGGGAATACTCAGATCATAAGGCGGATAGACCACCCCTTTTTCGGTGATAATCGCCGTGACGTTCTGGTGCGGGGTGACATCAAAGGCCGGGTTTTCCATATTGACCCCGTCCGGTGCCACCTGAACCCCGCCAATATGACTGATCTCCCGACAGTCCCGTTGTTCAATGACAATTTCATCGCCGGATGTCATCGCAAAATCAATGGTCGAGGTCGGGGCCGCCACATACATTGGGATACCATGGGCCTTGGCCAGTACCGAGACCGAATAGGTCCCGATTTTATTGGCCACATCGCCATTGGCCGCAATCCGATCGGCGCCGACAATGACGCCGTCTATTTTGCCCAGCTTCATCATCCAGCCAGCCATGTTGTCGGTAATCAGGGTGACCGGAATGCCATCGGCCTGCAGCTCATAGGCCGTCAGCCGGGCACCCTGTAAAAAGGGCCGGGTTTCATCGGCATAGACGGCAATGTTTTTGCCCGCTTCGTGGGCCGCCCGGATCACGCCCAGGGCGGTGCCGTAATCAGCGGTGGCGAGCGCCCCGGCGTTACAGTGGGTCAAAATGGTATCACCTTCGTGAATCAGTTCGGCGCCATGCTTGCCCATGTCCCGGCACATCTGGATGTCTTCGGCACAGATATTATCGGCTTCCTGTTTTAAGATCACCACCAGCTCGACCGGTTCTTTATCGGCGTTGGCCGCCATCACGTCTTCCATCCGCTTAATCGCCCAGAATAAATTCACGGCGGTGGGACGGGTAGACGCCAGTAATTCGCAAACTTCTTTCATTTTAACATAAAAAACATCTTTTGGCTCGTTTTGATATTCAAGCGCTCCAAAATAAACACCGTAGCCAGCGGTTACCCCGATGGCCGGTGCGCCCCGCACAATCATATCGACAATGGCTTTGGCAATTTCCCGATAATCGGTATAGGCATTAACAATAAACTCCGTGGGAAGCTTGGTCTGATCAATCAGCCAAAGCTTCCCGTCTTCAAAATAAACAGGTTTCAAGCCTACACCTCTAATTTATCGATCAGCTTAAAGATCAGCGCTTTTACTTTTTCGGCATTTTCATTTAACACCCGGATGACATCCTCAACGGTAACTGGCTTAATGTCGGGATGGCCTTCGAGCCCGGCATCGTAATCGGTGGTCAGGGCAATGTTTACCACCGGGATTTCCTGTTCCAGACAGAGATAGCCTTCGGGATACTGGGTCATATTAACGACATCGGCGCCCAGCATCGCAAACATCCGGCTTTCAGCCACGGTTGAGAAACGGGGCCCGTTAATGACCATCACTGTCCCGCCAAAATGCGCCGTAATTCCGCATTCTTTAGCCGCTTCCATCGCCAGCACCCGCAGGTTTTTATCGTAAGGATGGGCCGAACTGAGATGATTGACCTTCGGTTTTTCAAAAAAGGTATCCTTGCGGCCGGAGGTCATATTGATAAACTGATCGGTGATCACAAAATCGCCGGGTTTGATATCAAACTTCAGACTGCCAACACAACAGGGCGAGATAATCGCCTTAACGCCCAGGGTTTTCATCGCATAAATGTTAGCCCGGTAATTGATTTCTGAAGGGTTCAAGGTATGCTCTTTGCCATGCCGGGGCAAAAAGGCCACGGTTTTTTCGCCTACTTTAACCAGGCTGATATCGTCCGAGGGCTTGCCATAAGGGGTATCCACTTCAATTTTTTTCACATCACTACTGAGTTCATAAAGACCGGAACCGCCAATAACGCCAATGTCTGCTGAATAATACATCATTTCTCTCCTTCAAATTGTTTTTTTATTATTGCAAAAGTGCCGTGATACAAATTAGATTGTGCCTGGGACGGCCGGAGCCGCTCCCAAACACAATCCAGATCATTGCTCTTATTCTATTCGGGTATCACCAGGGTCGCCAGCGTCGACTTGGTGACAATGGCTTCTTCCTCGTCATCAAGCGAGGCTTTAAAACCCAACCACTGATATTTGCTGTCGTCTTCTTCTTCAATCACCACTTCAAGCTCATCGCGGCTTTCAGCCGGTTCGCAAACCGTCTCTGCGACGGCCACCACTTCGGCCTGCGGTACTTCCAGCTCCGGGTCACAAGCGCCGGTTTGTTCAACCGCCGCACTTTCGGGCGCTATTTCTTCGCCGTCGAGAATCAGTTCCGTCATCTTGGGAATCGGCCGTTTAACGATTTCGTCGTCATCAAGGTTAGCCTTAAAGCCCAGCCATTGATAGTTGCTGTCGTCTTCCTCCTCAATCACCACTTCGGTTACTTCCTGCTCCGGTGCTGCTGCGATCGTGACCACTTCCACCAGCACGTCTTCTGCCTTAACTTCCGGGGCCGTGTCTTCTTCATATATTTTTTGCGCTTCCACTTCTTGCGCAGTCATTTCCGGAATCACTTTTTCTTCGCCTTGAATGGTGACGGTGTAACCCTTTTTCATGGCTTCATCTTCAGGGTTTTTCTCGGCTTTATAGCCGACCCAGCTTTTCTGGGGCCGATAAGCCGGAATTTCATCATCAATGATCCGGGCTCTGGCAGAAGCGGCCGCTCTGCCACCATTGATGGTCTCTTCCGGTTTGATGACTTCCGAAACCTGGAACTCGTCCACCGGTGCCCGGCGTTTATCACGCTCCCAGCTTTTCTTTTTATCGGGGAAATATTTTTTTAACACATCCTTGGGAATTTCCTCATTACAGAGAATCGCCGACACCGAGGTCAGCACCTCCGGCAGGCGATAGGTATCGCCCCACTGAATCGTCATGCCGACCTCATATTTGAGCAGATCGGCCACATTAAAGCCAAGCGACTCCAGCGAAAAGCGCATCATGCCGGGATGACGACAGGGTTCACTGGTTTTCCGGGCACAGGCTAGCCCCTGGGTTTCGCAGATCGGGCAATTGCCGGGAATCAGGCCAATCACCCCATCGACCTCGTTTTCAATTTCCAGCAGGGTTTTCCAGGTCATCACCTTGATTGCCTGAAGCTTATCGGTGCAGTAGTCTTTAACCGCCTGGGGATCACGGACATTTCTTAAATCTTCCCGGGACACCTCAAGCTGTCTGCCGATAATATGCATATATTTAAACTGTTTTAGAAAGATTGCTTCATCAAATGCGTAAGTGGGGCAGGACCAGTACTTCGAAAAATTTGGACAGGCCTTGCAAAAGCCCAGGGTTTTGTCCCGGTCGAAATACTCACCCATCAAGTACTCCACTCTTTTTGCTCCCAGGCTAAGTTTATTTTTTAATTCCATTCGTTTACATCCCTTCTCAATCAATCCGCAGATCAATCGACCAATTATCGATCGTTTCTTTTAATTAATTTTTAAGATAAGTTCCCGAACCAAAGATAAAATTCACCTATTTTAGGTTCTTGCCCTATTCTACATCGGTTTCGCCATTTCATCAATTAAACTTTTTGTCCTATTCGGGTATTTTTCCCCGATTCGTAAAAATGACAAAATATTACCTGTTTATTTTGAATTTTTAAGTTTATAATTAAAGGAGTAATTTTTTGAAGGGAGATTAATGAATGGAATATTCTCACGAAATTAAAAGAATGTGTACCGTTGGTAATAACGCAAACCACGGTTGTGCCCCAATCCCAGAGGAGGGAAAATGGGTTCAGGCAAAGGATGTTACCGACATCTCTGGTTTAACTCATGGTATTGGCTGGTGTGCCCCACAACAGGGCGCCTGTAAATTGACCCTTAATGTAAAGGATGGCATCATCGAGGAATGTCTGATTGAAACCATCGGTTGTTCGGGAATGACTCATTCAGCTTCGATGGCCTCTGAAATTATGCCAGGTAAAACAATCTTAGAAGCACTTAACACGGATTTAGTTTGTGACGCAATTAACACCGCGATGCGGGAATTGTTTTTACAAATCGTATATGGCCGTACCCAAACGGCTTTCTCTGAGGGCGGCCTGCCAATTGGCGCCGGACTTGAAGATTTAGGCAAAGGCTTACGCAGCCAGGTCGGGACCACCTATGGTACCCTGGCCAAAGGCCCGCGCTACCTTGAAATTGCCGAAGGTTATATCCAGCAACTGGCGTTAAACAAAAACGACGAGATCGTTGGTTACTCCTTCGTTCATCTTGGAAAAATGATGGAAAGTATCAATAACGGCGTTGAGCCAGCTGTCGCTTTGGAAAAAGCTTCTGGTAAATACGGACAATTCGACGATGCGGTCAAATACATCGATCCAAGAAAAGAATAGGAGGAAATCACATGGCATTATTTGAAAGTTATGAAAGAAGAATCGCTAAAATTGAAGAAGTTTTAGCTGCCAATGGCATTGCCTCTTTAGAAGAAGCAAAAGCGATCTGTGATGAAAAAGGCATTGATGTGGCTGGCATCGTTAAAGGCATTCAGCCGATCTGTTTTGAAAACGCCTGCTGGGCGTACACCCTGGGTGCCGCTCTGGCGATTAAACGGGGCATTACCAATGCGGCTGACGCCTCGGAAGTGATCGGTGAAGGCTTACAGGCTTTCTGTATTCCCGGTTCGGTGGCTGAACAACGGAAGGTTGGTTTAGGTCATGGTAACCTCGGCGCGATGCTGCTGCGCGAAGACACCGAATGTTTTGCCTTCCTGGCCGGCCATGAATCCTTTGCGGCGGCGGAAGGGGCCATCGGCATCGCCCGCTCAGCCAACAAGGTTCGACAAAAACCACTGCGGGTTATTCTAAATGGTCTGGGCAAAGACGCGGCCCTGATTATTTCCCGCGTCAATGGCTTTACCTATGTTAAAACCGACTATGATTTTGCGACCGGCGAACTGAACATTGTTTCAAAAACACCTTATTCTGAGGGTGAACGGGCGGCCGTTAACTGTTACGGCTCAAATGATGTGCAAGAAGGCGTAGCCATCATGCATCACGAAGGGGTTCATGTTTCCATCACCGGAAACTCCACCAACCCGACCCGTTTCCAACACCCGGTTGCCGGCACCTATAAAAAGGAAGCCCTGGAACAAGGCAAAAAATATTTCTCCGTGGCCTCCGGCGGCGGTACCGGCCGTACCCTGCACCCCGATAATATGGCAGCCGGTCCAGCTTCCTACGGGATGACCGACACCATGGGCCGGATGCATTCTGATGCTCAGTTTGCCGGTTCCTCTTCGGTTCCTGCCCATGTTGAAATGATGGGTCTGATTGGTATGGGGAATAACCCCATGGTTGGTGCGACGGTTTCGGTTGCGGTGGCGATTGAGGAAGCAAGTAAGTAGGCTAGCCCTATTTGTTACGCGATCATGTGATTTTAAGCGAGTTCGATTGAGATTGATTTTAGTCGTGTGACGCAGGTATGACACAAATTTGTATCAGAAAACCCAGGTTTTTACGCCTGGGTTTTTTGATTTATAGTTTTCATTACTTTTTACCCATTTTTGAAAATATTAGATCGACATGCTTCAGAAACATGCACTGTTTCCGACTGACATTTTTAATCTTCAAGGAGAAATTTTATTAAGTTTAAATGCTGGATACCATTTCGACTTCGATCAAACTCATCCATTGTGAGCACAAATTTGGGATAATTATCCTGGATCGCTTCTAAAGGAGCAAATTCTCTTTCAACCGTTGATTCTTCCGCTAAAATATATGCAACCTGATAATAAAACCGTTCGCTTCCCCGATACGCCACAAAGTCAACTTCTGTCGTTGATACCTTCCCGACTTTGACGGTATACCCTTTTCTTAACAACTCGATATAAACAATATTTTCCAAAACTTGTTGGATATCCCGTTCATTATTTCCATAAATAACTTCCCTGAAACCATGGTCTGTCAAATAGATTTTCTCCTGAAACTTTAGGATCTGTTTGCCGAGAACATCTTCTCTTTCGACAAGGTGAGCGAAACACGCTGCTTCAGCGTAATTAATATAATTATAAACGGTTTCTTGAGAAAGGCTTCTTTTTTCATTCTTTAAAAATTTAATCATCGCCGGCGCAGAAAATGGATTTCCGATATTGACCATCAAAAATAAAAGAATTCTTTGGAGTAAATCAATATTTCTTACCTTGTTTCTTTCAACGATGTCTTTTAATACGACCGAATCATAGATGTCTGAAAGATATTTCTTTTGGGAATTCTCATCAATGTGTGCGTCATATATAAATGGCATACCACCCATCCTGAGATAGCTTCTGAAAAGTTTCTGTATATCGGCATCCACACCGTCAACCCTGTTAATCTCGCAAACTTCTTTAAAGGAAAATGGATATATATTGAATTCCACATACCGCCCACCCAGGTATGTAGCAAGTTCTCCGGAAAGCAGCTTGGCATTTGAACCAGTAATATAAATGTCAATATCAAAATCGATGAGAAATGCATTAATTGCCTTCTCCCAGCCATTTACTTCCTGAATTTCATCGAGGAACAGATAGTTTTTTTTCCCTTGCTGTACACGTTCTTTGACATAATCATAGAGCTGATCGATCTGATTTTTTAGCAACCATTCTCCTGATTCCAAATTGATTGAAATAATTTGACTGTTTTCAGCGCCGTTGTCTATTAATTCATCTTTTATAAGATCCAACATCACCGATTTTCCACATCTTCGAATTCCCGTCAATACCTTAATTACATTCTGATTAATAAAAGGTCTGATTTGTTGTATATATCTTTCTCTTTTTATCATAAACTCATCACTCCCTATCTATTTATCCTATTATATCGAACAAATAACAAAAAATCCATGAATGTTTTCGTTATATCGAAAACTTTTATGGACTTCTTGTTATTATTTCAGTATAACGAAATCTTTGTCGGTTGCCTGTTGCCTCAGGCGGCAGCACCGGCCGTACCCTCCATCCTGACAACATGGGCTCTGGCCCAGCTTCTTACGGCATGACCGACACCATGGGCCGGATGCATTCTGATGCTCAGTTTGCCGGTTCCTCTTCGGTTATACGGTTTATGTGGGTAACGAAAGTTCGCAATTTCAATCCACACCCCTCAGCGAGGGGCGACCTGATTTTTCAATCACATCTTGCATGTGTCTAGTATTTCAATCCACACCCCTCAGCGAGGGGCGACTTTCCGGGCTATTCCAGTCTCTTTCAATTTGCAATTTCAATCCACACCCCTCAGCGAGGGGCGACGCATCTTTGTCAATGAAAACTATATCTCCATCTTATTTCAATCCACACCCCTCAGCGAGGGGCGACTATGATATATCTGATTTCGGCAGCTGACGATCTGATTTCAATCCACACCCCTCAGCGAGGGGCGACGACAAACGTCACCGCCACAACCGCACTCACACTTATTTCAATCCACACCCCTCAGCGAGGGGCGACCGCCCATTATTTTTCCGGCTAAACCACTCATAGCGATTTCAATCCACACCCCTCAGCGAGGGGCGACTTCCCAGCTGGTAAGATCTTAACAGATCAAGAAGATTTCAATCCACACCCCTCAGCGAGGGGCGACGGATCACCCGCCCCTTAAAAAAGGAATAATTTGATTTCAATCCACACCCCTCAGCGAGGGGCGACGGTATTGATGGCAACAAAAAAAGACAATTACAAAATTTCAATCCACACCCCTCAGCGAGGGGCGACGAGATAATCAGCCGCAATTCCCTGTCAAAATTGTAAAATTTCAATCCACACCCCTCAGCGAGGGGCGACTTAATTTAAAAAGCTTATTTTATAATCCAATTTATTTCAATCCACACCCCTCAGCGAGGGGCGACATACTTGATCTAACAAGTAATTCCTTTCTAGCGATTTCAATCCACACCCCTCAGCGAGGGGCGACAAACGCTTGGATGATAAAACGCTCATCATCGATGGATTTCAATCCACACCCCTCAGCGAGGGGCGACAAAGGTAATTTCTGTGCTATCAACGCATCCATTGATTTCAATCCACACCCCTCAGCGAGGGGCGACATCTTTTTACATCTTCAATCATGTATTCTTCGTATTTCAATCCACACCCCTCAGCGAGGGGCGACTGGGGTGTGAATTTTATATTTGTAACGACATTAAAATTTCAATCCACACCCCTCAGCGAGGGGCGACGTGGGTACAAAATGGTATTCATCGAGTGGTGCAATGATTTCAATCCACACCCCTCAGCGAGGGGCGACTTGGATATTCTGTTGCAGAAAGGGCCGAGATCAAATTTCAATCCACACCCCTCAGCGAGGGGCGACGTAAACATAATAAACATAGGTAGCTTTGGTACGATTTCAATCCACACCCCTCAGCGAGGGGCGACCGGGATATCCGGCGGTTAGAGCTGGAACTAAAAATGATTTCAATCCACACCCCTCAGCGAGGGGCGACTGACTTTGCTGTTAAGGTCGGCCATGCGCTTTAGATTTCAATCCACACCCCTCAGCGAGGGGCGACCCCGGTCATCTTCGACGGCAACATTGCGCTTCATATTTCAATCCACACCCCTCAGCGAGGGGCGACTCAACTGGAAAGCGGATTTTTGAAAATGACATTGTATTTCAATCCACACCCCTCAGCGAGGGGCGACGTTACAACGCTGGAAATTGTTTCCGCACAAGTGAAATTTCAATCCACACCCCTCAGCGAGGGGCGACATTTTGCACCATCCATCGGGGCAATTGTTCAAAATTTCAATCCACACCCCTCAGCGAGGGGCGACTGTTACAATGGCGATAGTTGTGAGGTGGTAAAGATTTCAATCCACACCCCTCAGCGAGGGGCGACTTGGAACGTTCCTCCGGCTGCTATGGTAACTTTGTGATTTCAATCCACACCCCTCAGCGAGGGGCGACGGCTGTTATTTCAGCTTTTGTCAATTCATCATATATTTCAATCCACACCCCTCAGCGAGGGGCGACTACCAAATATCCCTTGTAATTCTTTGGTGTAAATTTTCACATTATTTCTGACTGGTATAATCACAATAAAACGGATCGAAA
>CAZEBY010000009.1:0-60011 GCA_964510565.1 uncultured Lachnospiraceae bacterium
TGGTATCGCCAATCCGATAACCGATACTTTCCAATTCGGGACCCATTTCAACGATCAATCCCCGATAACCATCATCAAGTGCTTCCACATTGACCACCAGACCATTGAACATGTTATCCGGTTCCACCCGCTGCCATTTTCCCACCAGGATGTCTTTCTTTTGGGGAAAACATCCGGTACTTATCAACGCGATTACCGCCAATAGCAACAGTAGCTGCACTTTTTTTCTCATTGTTCTCCTCCGATCTTTTTTGATCCCTTCGGTTTTTTTACTTGATGGCATCGAGCCATTTTTGCTGACGTGCCGATTATTTGACGATCAATCCGGCGCTTTCGTTCAATTTATTGATTACCAGTTCAGCTCCATTTCTGTTTTCCGATTTTTTATTAGCGCGAATTAAATTTTCGGTTAAATTTTGCTATCGTGGGAACGTATTAAAAAAACGGCCACTGAAGGCGGTCACGACGCTGGGCTCGTCAGTGTCATAGTGCGCTGCCGGCTTTAAGCAGCGCATCACGGTTTACCGCAAAAACAACCCACTCTTCATAAATTGCCCGAAGTTCGGCGTCCAGATAGGTGAGGGCTTTTTCTTTAAGCTCCTGTGGGACCCCATAATAGGCTTCTGCGATTGCCCCGGTAATTGCCCCGATGGTGTCGCTGTCGCCACCAAGCGAGATCGCGATCCGGATGGCGTCCTCAAATGTTGTGGATTCTAAAAAACACTCGATCGCCTGGGGTACTGTTTGCTGGCAGGTTTCATTAAACTGATAGGTTGATCGGATTTGATCGATTGTAAAGTCAAGCGCATAATAATCATTTGTGATGCGCTGTCTGATTTCATTTTTCGAGTAACCCTGACGCGCCATCAGAATCGCCAGAGCGGTTGCTGCTGCCCCTTTGATGCCTTCATCATGATTATGTGTGACGGCGGTAATTGTTTTAGCAAGTCTGAAAACTTCAGCTTCCGTGACAGCCGCAAAGCCAGCGGGACTGATTCGCATCGCCGCACCGTTACCAAAACTGTGATAGGGTGTGGGTTGATCTTTGAAAATCCAGCGGCCAAACATCCCGCCATAGCCGCAGTTGGGGTAGTTGCGACCAATTTCCTGCATATATTTGACAGTCATTTCGCCAAGTATCTGGCTGTATTTTTGCTCATCATTCTCGCTCTGACACTTTAATGCCATGACTTTTTCGGTTGCTAAGATTGCTTTGGCTACTGCGATGGTCATGATGCTGTCATCGGTCGCAAAACAATTCTCGGTAAACAGCTCAAAATCCGTACTGCGGTGGTTATTAAATTCGAAACGTGATCCGATAATGTCACCAATGATTGCGCCAAGCATCACTTACCTCCTCTTCGCTGGTCAAGCGAGGTGCTCAATCAGCTGGATTTTCAGGCCGTTGGGGTCGGTAATAAAGAAAAACCGGATATGCGGTGCCGGCTGAAAGGGGCCGCTGTGAATGGCAATGCCCTGTTGCTTTAACGCCGCGATACTCTGGTCAACCGAAGCCACGGAAAAGCCCAGCGAAATGCTCTGGCCCATATCAAATTCTGTCACGGCCTGGCTGCAGACCAGCTCGACCTTGGTTTCACCATCGCCTAAAAAGGCCAGCTCCATCTGCGGACCAGCCGGGCGGCGGCTTTCTAGCGGCAGTCCCAACACTTCGGTATAAAATTTTAATGATTCGTCCATGTTTTTGACGGTTAGGGTTACCCATGATAGATTCATTTTTTTCTCCTTTGATTTTAAGTATTATAGGTAATTGCGAAACTGCGGTGCGCTTTGGGCCCCGTTTAGTGACAGGGCTATTTTATCATAATGTTACCCACTGCGAAGCGTACTTTTAAAAAATATTCAATGTGATATTTAATGATGGGGATCTTCATCCGTTTAAGCCACCCAATTGTCCCCGCAAAGCCCGGGGCAAAGGCTGTTACACTTCACAAAGCTGGATGAGGCGATCCAGTTCGGCCAGGGTTTGCTCCTTTGGTAAAACATAGCTGCTTTTTATCATATTGGTAAAAAAGTCGTCAAAGGCGGCAACTATGCAGGGCTCATGAATTTCAATGGCTTTGAAGACCAGCTGATTATTTTTGCGGTAATGCAGAATAAAACGAATGAGATCCTGCTCATTGGTAAATTCGGTGGAGCCATTCATAAAAAGCAACTCATCATCAATAGCAAATAGATTTCGCCGATCATTAGCCAAGTCATCCCTAACCAGTTGAACCAGACGCAAGCGTTCAGCTGGTGTTAACACATGATAAACTTCATCAGGAAAGGACAAGCTGCCATCACGCATGAACTGTTCAAGGTTTTTTAGCGAAAACACATTGAGCATTGCATGGCTTTCTTTTCTAAAGTCATCATAATGGCTTGCAGCCGCTTCCAGTAAAGGTTGATAATAAGGAAAATCCTTATTTAATTTTGCTTCCAGAAGTTCCCGGTCAATATAGTAGGAAAAGCAGGGTAAGGGCTCGACCACGTGTTTTAAGTGGCGGACTTTTTCCAGGGTGTAGACCCGAAAGAGATCGGTGCTTTCTTCAATAAAGGTCTGGGACTTGGCGACCAGGCGGTCAAACTCGACGCGATACACGTCGATAATGGCCGCATCCTGATATAATACCGCCTGACTAAAATCAGCTGAAATGGTGATGACCCGTTCGGAAGTCAGGATAAAATACGGAAACAGCGCCGTTACTGGCGTGCTAACCGGATTTTCTGGCGAAAAATAATAATAACAGGAACGATAGTTGATATTTTCCAGTAGGGACAGGGCGATCAAGTGACGAAGTGCCGCCAATGCCTGATCTGGTTCATCAGCCCCTGCCTGTTGACGAAACCCCAACACATCCGCGAGGTTCAGTTTTTTCTTATTGCCCATCATCTGTTGAAAAATGTAGTCGTACACCTTGCTTTCGGTATGGGGAATGCACAGTTTAAGGTCCGGTTGGGTGGCGGAAAAAAGTTCCTGATCGATGCTGTTTTCAATCAGATTCAGAACCGCCATGGGTTCGGAGCAGATGCCGATGGACGCGGTGGCCAGCTGGTTTTCCCGGTGGTCGGTTTTCCGGTTGACTTCTTTTGAAAAGGGAATTTTATATTCGGTGAGTTCAGAAATCATTTCAATCAGATCAAAGATCTGGCGACGGCTGTAACTGATTGTCTCCCCGACCCGGGCGATTTCCAGCAGTTGGGCAAGTTCATCCTGCTCAACCGGCGACAGCCGCAAAGCCCGGCTCAGATTGCCGAAAAAATCCGGGGTTGGCAGACGCTCGCCGGATTTGATCCGTTGCAGAGTGGTACGGTTGATGCCGCCAATCTCGGCCAGGGACGCCACCGTTTCCCCACTCTCAATAATCAGTTCTTCTATTCTTTTGCTAAATAAGGTCATAAGTCCTCCCGTGATTATGATGTAAAATGATGCTTATATAAGTTTGTGCCGGGCACTGTCCCCCATCCTATACTGCTGGCTGCACCCGTTTCCAGGTCTGCACTGAACCCAGCTCACCGGTATTTGCCACGCTGGTAATCGTGATGGTGTCAGGATCTTCCCGACTGATATTTATATTCATTTCATACCATAGGGTTTCTTTTGTTTCTGTGTTTTTCCCAAGATCATCAAAGACATACAAACCTGATTTCAATTTTTTCACATTTTTCCATTTGGTATCGCCAATCCGATAACCGATACTTTCCAATTCGGGACCCATTTCAACGATCAATCCCCGATAACCATCATCAAGTGCTTCCACATTGACCACCAGACCATTGAACATGTTATCCGGTTCCACCCGCTGCCATTTTCCCACCAGGATGTCTTTCTTTTGGGGAAAACATCCGCTACTGATCAACGCTATTAATACCAATAGCAACAGTATCTGCACTTTTTTTCTCATTGTTCTACCTCCGATCTTTTTTGATCCCATCGGACATTTAACTGGCGTGCGAATGGGTATTAATCTAATCAACGGCATACTATTTAAATCAAGTCTCAACCCGATATTCCGTTTTCTCCTCGGCCACCTGATCATACCAGAACCCTTCGGCCACCACATTGCCGCACATTTTCTCGGCCTGACGCATGACGATTTTTAGGGCCTGATCGGCCTGGTCCGGGGGATATTTGTATTTCTTCAGCAGCCGTTTGATAATTTTGCGCATGCTGGCCTGGGCACTTTTGCGGACACTCCAGTCGATGGTGATGTTGTTGCGAATGGCGATGGTCAGCTGCTGGGCAATGGTCTTTAAGGTTTCATCTTCCATAAACTCCCGGACAATTTCATCGGCGGTTAAGGCATCATAGAAGGCGATCTCATCCTCGCTGAGGCCCAGTTTGGCTTCAGCCGCTTTCATCTGGCGAATCTCATGGGCCATGCGGATCAGTTCTTCAATGACTTCTGCATTGGTAATGGCCTGATTCCGATATTTGTTGAGGGCCTTCTGGAGTTTTTCCGAGAATTTCTCAGATTTAACCAGATTGCTGCGCTCTATCCCCTTGATATTTCCTTCAAGTAATTTCTTCAGCATTTCCACCGCCAGATTACGTTCCTTCATGGCCCGGACTTCTTCTAAAAATTCCTCGGAAAGAATGGAAACATCCGGCCGTTTAATCCCCATGGCATCAAATACATCGATGACGTCCTCAGAAATAATGGACCGCTCCAGCAGTTGATGCAGCCGGGCCTCGACTTCCCGTTTGGACAGTGGTGGGTTAAGGCCGTCGCCGTCACTGAGCTTGACCAGACTGGCTTTCACCGCTTTAAAATAACTGACTTCAAAGGCCCGGGCTTTACCATCCTCGGTGGCTGCACAAAGCGAATGGGACTTGGCCAGTTCGGTGGTGATTTTCTTGAATTCCTTCTGATCCGCCACCGATTTACCCAGGACAAAATCCATGCCGCCGGTTATGGCCCGGAGCCGCTGGACCTTGGACTCACCAAAATAGCCGGAATAATCAAAGCCGTGGAGCATATCCTTGAGGATTTCCAGTTTTTCGGTCATGATGGCAATGGCCACATTCACATCGATTCCGGTATTGCTGCGGTCACTGTTGGTATATTGATTCAGGGCTTTTTTGAGACTTTCCAGAATCCCCAGATAATCCACCACCACCCCGCCGGATTTTTCCTTAAAGACCCGGTTCACCCGGGCAATCGCCTGCATCAGTCCATGCCCCTGCATCGGCTTATCGATGTACATCGTATGCAGGGATGGCACATCAAAGCCGGTCAGCCACATATCCCGGACCAGCACAAGCGAAAGTTCATCGCTGTTGTCTTTCATCCGTTTGGCCAGGGTATCGCGACGCTGTTTGCCGCCGATATGCTGCTGGAGTTTTTGACTGTCGGCTGCGCTGCCGGTCATCACCACTTTAATTTTGCCGTGGTTGACATCCTCACTGTGCCAGTCCGGCCGTAAGGCCACCATGGCATCGTAGAGTTCGGCGCAGATCCGCCGGCTCATGCACACCACCATCGCTTTTCCGGCAATGGTCTTTGATTTTTCTTCATAGTGGGCGATGATATCCTCAGCCAGTTTTTTGATTCGATTGGGCGACCCCACCACGGCTTCCAGCCGGGACCAGGTGGCCTTATTCTTGTCCCGTTCGCTGTCTTCCTGGCCCTCGGTAATATCCTCGAAGGCTTCATCAATTTTAAGCAGCTCGGTCTCCACCGTATCCAGTTTGATAATCCGGTTTTCGTAATAAATCCGGACCGTCGCTTCATCCTCCACCGCTTGGGTCATGTCGTAGGTATCGATGCACTCACCAAACACCGAGGTGGTGGAACGGTCATCCAAATCGATGGGGGTTCCGGTAAAGCCGATAAAGGAGGCATTGGGCAGGGCGTCCCGTAGATACTTGGCGTAGCCGTATTTGACCGCCCCGGACTTAAGATCAGTTTTCGCCGCCAGGCCGTACTGACTGCGGTGGGCCTCATCGGCAATGATGATGACATTTTTGCGATCGGTCAGCACCGGCATTTCGCCGGACTCCGGGGTAAACTTCTGGATCGTGGTAAAAATAATCCCCCCCGATTCCCGGTCATTGAGCAGCTCGTAAAGGCCATTGATGGCCACCCCATTGCTGCCGTTCTGCTGGGCTTGCTGACTGGCGGTCAGCTTGCGGGTGTGGGCCTGTTTGGGGGTCTGGCGGAGAATATCCCGGGATTTGGAAAAGGTGGCAAACAACTGGTCATCCAGATCATTACGGTCGGTAATCACCACAATGGTGGGATTGTTCAGTTCCCGAACCAGCGCGGCGGTATAAAACACCATCGAAAAACTTTTCCCGGAGCCCTGGGTATGCCAGATCACCCCGATTTTGCGGTCGCCGTCTTCGCCGACGGCTTCCCGGGTTTTTTCCACCGCCTTCTGGACGGCAAAGTATTGGTGATAGGCCGCCAGAATCTTGATAATCGCTTTTTTATCCCCCAGTTTCTGACCGTTTTTATCGGTATCCGACTGTTTCGATTCCTGAAAGAGGATAAAATGGCGGATGATATCCAGCAGCCGCTTAGGTTTTAACATTCCCTGAAACAACACCTCATATTGGGGATGGGCTTTGGGCTCGATGACCACCCCATCGACGGTGCGCCAGTTCATAAAGCGTTCCTCGTTGGAAGTCAGGGTTCCCGCCTTGGCATTGATGCCGTCGGAAAGAATGCAAAAAGCATTGTAGACAAAGAGGGAGGGCAGGTCCTTTTGATAGGTCTGGATCTGATTATAGGCACTGTTGATGCCGACGTTTTCATCGCTGGCCGATTTCAGCTCCACCACAATCAGCGGCAGGCCGTTGATAAAGAGGATCAGATCCGGCCGGCGCTCCTCATGTTCGACGATGGTAAACTGGTTCACCACCAGAAAATCATTGGCCTCGGGCTGGTCATAATTGATGACAAAGGCCCGCTTGGTCCGGATATGCCCCTTTTCGTTAAATGAGACCTCAATCCCCTCGGTTAAGAGCCGATGAAAATGGCGGTTGTTTTCCACTGGCATCGGGCTGTTCACGGTGATGATCTGACGGTAGGCCTCGTCCAGGGCTTCCGGGGGCAAATCCCGGTTGAAGCGAAAAAGCGCATCCCGGACCCGCTCTTTGAGGATGACTTCGCGGTGATCCTGTCGCTCCGGGTACTCGCCCCCTGGGGAAATATTCGGGCCAAAGGCATAGGTGTAGCCCAGATCGTTGAGTATTTCAATGGCGGCCTCTTCCAGAAAGGCCTCGGTGAAGGTTTCTGATAAACTCATAGTGTCTCCCTCTTTTTCATTAACGCTATTTTAAAATCTCCGACTTAGTCAATTGATAATGTCTAGCTCTGCTTTTTCCGACGCCTTCGATAACTTGTTTTTCCTGTAATGAGACAAACACCCGCCTTACCTGGGCCGGAGATAACCCGGTTAATGAACTTGCCTATTTATTGACTATTTTTTCATTTTTCATCAAATATTCGACGATTAATTTTTCATTCGGGTTTAATTCGCTCATTATCCGCTCATATTCGCTCATATTCGCTCATTATCCGCTCGTTTCCGCTCATCATCAAAATCATCGCCTGTTTTTTAACCGTTCATCGTCCATCACATACGCTTTGATTGTAAATTCCTTGACGATTTCAGTCGCCCATTTCCGAAATTGAACGGCTTTTTCTGAATTCACTTTATAACCAACCGCAATAATCGCCGATAAGTTATAATGCTTGGTATTGTAGTTTTTACCATCTGATCCAGTTATTCGAAAATTTCGAATAACTGAATTTTCAATCAATTCATTATCAGCAAATATCTTTTTCAGGTGATAATTAATTGTGTGCGTTTCTACATCATACAGGACACCCATCATTTTTTGCGATAACCAAACATCTTCATCGGCATAGATCGCATTAACGTCACTTTCGCCGGTGGCGGTAATGAAGGTCAGATATTCAGCGGCAGAACTGCGGATGATATTATTCGTTTTATCCATTTTGGCTCCTTCTAATTTTCTGTCAATTCGTCGATCATTTCATAAATCCCTTGGCGTCACCCACTATGATAACCTTTGTAGACAATAACAGCGACCCTATGACTGATTCCATATTCAAACCCCAGACCAATAAGACCAAGTTAAGTTGAATATGTTAAGTAGACAGGTACCGCCACCCTTATCGCGTCTGATTTAATCCGAATAAGTTTATAAACTGGGGTCAGGTACATAAGGTGTTCTTAAATTAAGTGTGCCTTTATAGATTTATTTTTAGGTTTTATTTATCCTAGAATTGTAGTACAATGGAAACGAACCAGGAGGTAATAACATGCAAATTAATACCAAAAATTTGGTTTCCATTACCGAAGCCAACCAGAATTTTTCGAAGGTTGCCCGTCTTGTGGATGAAAACGGCGCTGCTATCATTCTAAAAAACAATACCCCCCGCTATGTTCTGATTGAGTTCAGCCAGTTTCAGGAAGAATCCGCACTTGACGATGACGCCGTTGACGCCATTGCCAAACGAATTCTAAAAAAACATCAGGCCGCCTTTGAGGAATTGGCCAAATGAAACGGTTGTCCTGTCAGCAGGTGCTGCGCCTTCACACCATGCTGATTAACGAAACCGGGGGCAGTGATGGCCTCCGGGATGAAGGGTTACTGGATTCTGCGCTAAATGCACCCTTTCAGAGTTTCGGGGGCGAAGATTTGTACAAAACGGTTCCCGCCAAAGCCGCACGACTGGGGTTTTCGCTGATTAATAACCATGCATTTATCGATGGCAATAAACGAATCGGCATTCTGGTTATGCTGACATTTCTGGAAATGAACGGCTTTCTGCCTGATTGTACAGATGATGAACTGATCCAGTTGGGTATCGGTCTGGCGGCTGGTCAGATGGATGATCGGCAACTGCTTGACTGGATTATTGATCATGTCTGACACCATCCAGTGGAACTTGTTTTAAAGTGCACAAAACCTCCGTCCCCTTGTGTTGAGACCAATAAGTTAAGTTGAATATGTTAAGTGACAGGTACCGCCACCCTTAGTTTTTCTGGTTTCATGGGGTTTCTCCTTTGCTGTGAGAATTGTTGTATGACTTATTGCGATTAAGTTTATAAGTTGGTGTCGGTCGCATTTCCCTTTGTACCAAATTTTTCACGTTTTAAAATTTTGGATGATTTCAGTAATTCGTTAAATTCATATTCATCAATATTTTTATAAATAAATTTCACATAGGATTTTTCAAATGCTAACAATTTTTCACGTGATAACCTGCAAACTTTAAAAATTTTCCATTTTCTCTTTCTTACTTGTTCCTTCGTAAGATTTTCATCCCAAGTAACTCTTAAGAAAATCATTTGATATATTGAATGGATGGCGAAAACATACGCAATTGGCAAGTATAGTATGGATAAAATTAATGGTATTGAAAAAACTATCAGGGTATCAAATAAACCTAATGATTTATACTCATTAATTGCAGTTTTCAAAGTGTAGGCAAGCAGGCTTAACCCAATAATCATCAAAAGATAGGAACACATCTTTTCGACTATCTTAAATTTCTCGCTACTCTTTGCCACAGCTTCAAATATAACAATAAAAGATACGACCGGAACCATCACTATTTCAAAATATATGCTGAATGTAAATGTCGAAAGTAGAAATCCAATCAATACTATGAATTTTAAGTTATCAATTATCATATTTCTAAAATAATCAGCATCCAAATTCCTTTGAGTGGCATTAAAACATAAGGGAATACCTGCAAAAAGAACCCAAACACATATATCTTTAATATATTTCCATTCCCAAAACCCCCCTGTGTTAGGATAGTTGTCAGGTAGAGAAAAATACTTTATTATAGTAATTAACAAAGATGAAGGAGCCACCTGATGACACGATACAGTAAGGAATTCAAAGATAATATTATCAAACAGATGATGCCCCCAACCAATAAATCAGTTAACCAGCTTACCGCCGAAACCGGTGTTTCAGAACATACCCTATACGCATGGAAACGGGCTGCTAAATCAGCTGGTATTGCAGCCCCGGCCGGTGAATCATCATCGGAGCGCTGGTCAAGTGAAGACAAATTTCTAATCGTTCTTGAAACCGTCACAATGAACCAGGCTGAACTGGCGGCTTATTGCCGGGAAAAGGGGCTGTATGTTGAGCAGTTTGAAGCCTGGAAAGACTTCTGTATCAATGCCAATGGCGGTGTTGCTGAACAAGCCAAATCCCTTCAGAAAAATTTAAAAGAGAAGGAAAAGGAAGTCAAACAATTAAACAAAGAATTACGACGTAAAGAGGCTGCGCTTGCTGAAACAGCCGCTCTGTTGGTGCTCAGAAAAAAGGCCCAAGCGGTTTGGGGGGATCACGAGGAAGACTGATCAATCTCACCGACCGCAACTTAGCCGTTACCTTTATTGATGAAGCCATTCAAAATGGCGCCAGACAGTCACGTGCCTGCCATGAACTGAATATCAGTGAACGCACCTACACCCGCTGGAAAAATCCCCAGACACCAATGGAAGATCAGCGCCCTTTGGCAAAAAGACCCGTACCGGCCAACAAACTGTCCCGTGAGGAGCAGCTTGAGATTATTGAAATCGTCACTTCCGATGCCTACAAAAGCTTGCCGCCCAGTCAGATTGTTCCCCGTCTGGCCGATGAGGAGGGTCGTTATCTGGCGTCGGAATCCACCTTCTACCGGGTATTGAGGGAAGAAAATATGCAGCACCATCGGGGCAGAACCGCCAAACCCCAGACACGACCTATTTCAACCCATAAAGCTACTGGTCCCAATCAGGTCTGGATGTGGGATATAACGTGGTTGCCAAGCGGCGTGAAAGGTATCTATTATTATCTCTATCTCATCCTCGATTTATACAGCCGAAAGATCGTCGGTTGGGAAATATGGCCGGAAGAATCTGCCGAAAATGCCAGTATTCTAGTTAAAAAAGCCGTTCTATCCGAAGGATGTCTAAATCGAACCCAACCACTTATTCTACATTCCGATAATGGCAGTCCAATGAAAGGCGCAGCATTGCTGGAAACTCTGTATAAATTGGGAGTTGCCACATCAAAAAGCAGACCACGGGTAAGTAATGACAATGCCTATGCTGAATCCATTTTCAGAACCGTCAAATATCGGCCAGATTATCCTTATAAAGGCTTTTCGAATATTGACAAAGCGCGGGAATGGGTACTCAACTTTACCCGTTTTTATAATTATGAACATCGTCATAGCGGACTGAACCAGCTTACCCCGGTACAACGACACAGTGGGATCAGTGAACAAATTTTTGCCAATCGGATCGCTGTCTATCAGGCCGCAAGGGATAAAAACCCCAATCGCTGGTCTCGCAATATAAGAGATTGGTCGCTGCCAGATGTCGTCTGGTTGAATCCCGAACGCTCAGATATTCTGATACTGGATTCACTGGAAGAAGCATGATTTTAAAATGGTAACTGTCGAAATTTATTTCAATTAAAACCGCCAACTATCTTGACAACTACCGAAACTGAACCTTTGAAAACAAAAAAATCAAAACAACAGCGTACAAAAACATTATGACGACATGACTGATTATTTGTTTGTTACAAGCAGCTTTTACAACATTCATCACTGCCTCTCTGGTTTTCTGGGATATTAATAGAATTACAATGATAATAGTTGACCAAATAATTAACGAAATTTCTCTTGTCGAAAAAATTATTTCTATTTTCACACCTCTCAATATGTAAACTATTCAATTAACTGAAATGGCGAGCAATAAAGTTTTATTTGATATCTAAACGGATTTATAGATTTCTCTACTATTACGTGTTAAGTGACAAACATCGGCGCTTATAATACTTTTATTTCACCTGTCATAAGTTTTGGGAGAAGCTCATCTCTTATATTTTTTAATATTTCATTTTCATTTTTGTTATTTAGATCGCTTTTAAATAAAGAGCTAATAATGCTTTCAAAATAATCTATCATCGCTAATGGCGGAACTACTATGGAATAGTTTTTTATATCTGTCTGCGTAATAAGAGGTTGTGTTGAACCTCGATTTAACGCTGAATAATCTATTTTATTTAAAATTTGATAAACATATTCATATACTTTTGATTTAATTACTAATGTGTTATCGGAAGCCCAGATCTTTTTATCAAATCTTTGTACAATACCGTGAGTTCCCACTCTTCCAATAACTAGTATTGCTTCATTAAAATTGTATTCTTCTGAAAACCCCATCACTGAGCTTGCACCAACTAATGGATAAGTAAAATGATTCTCTTTTTTATCGGAGCGTTTAGGTGGGCGTTTTCCACTAGTTATTTCAATTATATCACCTAATATTCCAACCTCCCACCCCTTCGGTACCAACCCCAGCTCACTCTCAACCATTTCGCCGCCGCTTGATTGGTAGGGTTCGCCGTCTTCATTGGGAAATTCGAAATCCACAAACCATTGTTTAAAAATAGCCTGGGCCATCTTTTCCAGGGTTTTGTTGATCTGGTTGTTGACTTCGATTTTTTCATCCAGGGTTGAAAGGATATGGGCAATGTTTTTCTGTTCCAATAATGAAGGTAAGCAAATGTTTAAAGACCTTATGATACGTAAATTTATAAGTGGTACACTCGAGCCAGTATTATTATTTATTATTTCCTTAGTAATCCTGTCACTTGAATACCAATAGTAAGCAAATAATGGATCAACAATTTCTGTATTTAATCGTAACCGAATCTGTTTATTAGAAATAATATATTTTTCATATCGTGAGTTATGAATCATACCAACTTGGCCAATTGTGCCTGCAGCTGTAAATACAATGTCATTTTTAATCGCCCAGGTTCCAAGTTCGCTTGCTTTTTCTTCAGTCACATATACATAACCTGAATCTATTAATTTGACACCTTTATCTAAAGATAGGTTATTTCCTCTTATTACCGGTATTCCATCTTCTACAAAGTACTTTCTACCAATATTTGAACCAAATGGACCAGAGATCAAAGATTTTTTCTCTTTACTGATTACTTCTTCAGTTTTATAAGTAACCCACTCCCTAAAACTCATACCCAATCCCCCCCAGATTCTTCCGGATCTCATCTTCCAGGTGGCGGGACTTGGCAAACAGTTCCGCCAGTTCGGCGGTCAGGTTTTCCATTTTTTCTTCAAAGGGGATGCCATCATCAATGGCGTCTTCAATGCCGACGTAGCGGCCCGGGGTCAGGACATATTCATGTTCCTTAATTTCGGCCAGTTTGGCGGCTTTGCTAAAGCCCTTGACATCTTCATAGGCCCCACCTTTTTTGCGCCACTGGTGGTAGGTATCGGCGATTTTAGCCACCTCGGCAGCGGTGAGCACCTTGTGGCGGCGGTCGATCATTTCGCCCAGCTGGCGGGCATCGATAAAGAGCACCTCATGGTAGCGGCTGCGAAAGCCGGGGTTTCCGGCCTTGTTGCGGTTGAGAATCCACAGCGAAACGGGAATCCCGGTGGAATAGAAAAGCTTGTCCGGCAGGGCTACGATGGCGTCGACCAGATCGGCTTCCAGCAGGTTCTTGCGGATCTCGCCTTCACCCCCAGTGTTGGAGCTCAGCGAGCCATTGGCCAGGACAATCCCGGCGGCACCACTCGGCGCCAGATGGTAGACCATGTGCTGGAGCCAGGCGTAGTTGGCGTTGCCGGTGGGGGGAATGCCGTATTTCCAGCGGACATCATCAGTGAGCTGGCCGCCGCCCCAGTCGCTGATATTAAAGGGTGGATTGGCCAGAATAAAATCGGCCTTGAGGGTTTTGTGAAGATCGTTGTGGAAGGTGTCGTCGTGATGGCTGCCGAGGTTGGCATCGAGGCCCCGGATGGCCAGATTCATTTTACACAGTTTCCAGGTGGTGGCGTTCATTTCCTGGCCGTAAATCGACAGGTTTTCGATTTTGCCCTGATGGTCTTCGACAAATTTTTCGCTCTGGACGAACATCCCCCCGGAACCACAGCAGGGATCGTAGACCCGGCCCTGGTAGGGTTCAATCATCTCGACCAGGGTTTTGACGACGCTGGTGGGGGTGTAGAATTCACCGCCGCCCTTGCCTTCGACACTGGCAAACTGACCCAGAAAGTATTCATAAACCCGGCCCAGCAGATCTTTTTCGCCACTGTCATGGAGTTTGATGGTGGAGATCAAATCAATCAGTTCCCCCAACCGCCGTTTGTCAATTTCCGGTCGGGCATAGCGTTTATCCAGCACCCCTTTTAAGGAGGTGTTTTCTTTTTCGATCAGGATCATGGCGTCGTCGATATACTGGCCAATTTTGACATCCTTGGCGTTGTCCATGATAAAGCTCCAGCGGGCTTCTTTGGGGACCCAGAAGATATTCTCGGCTTCGTATTCGTCCCGGTCTTCTTCAAAGCCCTCCCCTTCGGCCAGCAGTTCATTATATTTGGTTTCGAATTTGTCGGAAATATATTTTAAAAAGATCAGCCCCAGCACCACGTGCTTGTACTCGCTGGCATCCATGCTGCCACGCAGTTTATCGGCTGATTTCCAGAGGGTTTCTTCAAACCCGATGTTGCCTGTCGTTTCCATTGTTCCTCCGTGTCTGTGATGGTTGATTTTATCGTGCTGACAACCCAAGGATCGCCATTACCGCAATTGGCTTTGGCGCTTTAGGGATTGCCGTATCTTTTTTATTATACGCTTTTTCTGCGCCACTGACTAGAGCAAATTTCACTTTCCAGGCAATGCTGCTTCTTTTAATTCACTTAATCGATCAGTGCCACCTGCTCCCGCAATCGCACTCGTTTAATCATGACCCGAACATCCGGACAAAAATGGGTTCAGTTGCAAATTTATTCAAAAAAACACCCCGGGCGTTCAGACGAACCAGGGTTAAATGAAAACAATTCTAAGCAACACTATATCTTTTTACGCCATAACGCTATGATCTTTTTTTACCCTGTTCAGAATTTTCGGAAAGGGTTGAAAGGGTATGGGGTAAAAAAAACTCATTACAATAGCTATTCAGCCTAAGCCACACAGCCCCACCTGGGCTCAGTTACGAATCCCCGTGCTTCCTCGGTTTGTTCTATCTTTGTGCTGATGATAAGAGACAATAAAAAACCCGGAACCACACTGAAATCATTTCAGTGGTTCCGGGTTGATGTTCATAATGTGGAGTAAGTAAAATGATGGGGTCAGGAACGGTTGGATTATTTCAAGAAATAATCCAACCGTTCCTGCTAATTATCTACACCGCTTTCGCAGACCCAAAGTTCAGCTATAACAGTAACACATCCCACTTTTATCCATTATATAATAAAACACTTTAAAGTCAGTATTAATTCTGGTTTGCGATTTATTTGGCCGGCATTATTTTACAGTCACGCAAGCCTTCCACCGGTAACTGTTTTATCAAACTTATCCTCACCAATATAAAATAGAATAATAATTTTGATTAAAAATAGCTTTACTGGCCATATATAAATATGTGCCATTAAACAGGCCCATTTCACGAAGGAGGATAAACGTGTGAAGAAATTTATTCAAAAGTTGATCGTAATGCTGCTAACCCTGCTGCCATTTGTTGGTGTGTTTTCTGCCGCGGCAATGGCCGAAGAGCTGCCTGCGATTACTTATTGCACCCATGTTCAAAATGAGGGCTGGCAGAATTACGTCAGTAGTGGCACAATGAGTGGAACCGAGGGAAAATCCTATCGGTTAGAGGGGATCAAAATAAAACTGGATCCCCAAGGCTATGATCTGGGGATTACCTATCAAACCCATATCCAAAACATTGGCTGGGAAGCCGATACCGGAAGCGACTGGAAAACAAGCGACACAATGAGCGGCACCGTAGGGCTATCGTATCGCCTGGAAGCGATCCAAATTAAACTGACCGGTACCGATGCCGATCAATTTGATCTTTATTATCAGGTTCATGCGCAGAATATTGGTTGGATGGGCTGGGCCAAAAATGGTGAATCGGCTGGTACTGCTGGCTATGGCTATCGTCTGGAAGGCATCCGGATAGAGATCGTTCCCAAAGGCAGTGCGGCCCCAGGTTCAACAACCAATGCTTTTGTCCAACCCTCTTCCATGGAACAGCTGCTCAATAAAATGAATGGTGACTGGATCTATCAGTCCAGCAAGGGCAAAACGATTCTGAGAGTTACCAAAACCAGTCCGACGACCGGTCACATGGGCTACGAGCAATATATCGGCGGCGGCGACAGCATGGAATTTGATTTCAAGATCAATGGTGTTAATTCAGATGGTACCGCGACCCTTTATATGGATATGAACAGTCTGAAAGAATACGGCTTATCGCCGAATTTTAAAACCATCCCAGTCAATGGACTGATGAACCAACCCAATTCGATGGTCTTTTTTCAGGCGACGTTTACTCGGTTGTGAAGACTGAAGGTGCAATGAAAATGACCAGAACATGACGATTAAAAACTTTCTCGATGAGCGAATAGCCTGGTTGCGTTCGAACCGTTCTTGAAAACAATTAACGCTGCCGCTTTTTAAGAAGGTTCATCATTCAGTAAACCAGGAACTGCAATTGGCACCGTCAAATGACATTCAGCAAAACTTTACCTTAAAATCCACTTCTATGGATTTATGTTTTTTTGCGCAACACTATATCTTTTAACGCCATATCGCTGTTGTCTCTTACTTACTCTGTTCTGAGTTTTCCGAAAGGGTCGAAAGGGTTGGGGGGATAAAAAAACCCTTTTATATTTTTGATTTATTTTTTCCATTATGTTCAATAACTTAGATAAACCCTTTCGATCCTTTCGAATCCTTTATTAGAGCCGTTTAACCCTTTCGCAACCCTTTCGAAAAGCTTCGAAACCCTTTCGTTTTGGGGGTTTTTTTGGTAGCGAATTCGCCTTTTAATTTATTTCTGTTCATTTCGATAAAATACAACCAAATTTTAAAAGTTTTTTTGTTATAAATCACACTTTTTGACAGGAGAATGCTCATTTTTTCAACCTTTTCAAGTGTTTCTTATATCTCTTATTGGAAGCTTTTATATCTTAATTATAACTCTCCAAAACAATAAGGTTTTGCCTCAACCGTGCTCGTTTCCTCAAGTCATTCGCTTTTTTAATGCCGTTGTATATTATATAAGATGGTCTCAGGTAAGTAAAGCCCACTCTAGTCATTCTTATCAATTACTAAAGTCATTGAATATCGACACCAATATGAATATAATACCATTAACCGATGGAAAGGAGATGATTTATATGTCACCATTGGCAAAAGATTTGGAACTTAATTTAATTGAACAGGAAAAGAATTTATTCAAAGAACTTGATAAGAGTATTGATCAAATGGAACAAGGGCAGGCCATTTCTTTGCATGAATCAATCGCACGGATCAGGGAGAAGCTGGAAATCCATGAAGTATAGGGTATTACAACCGCCTGCGACGGCAACTGCATAAGTTGCAAATATCCTGCATTACTGTTCCATACTGATACGATTTCACAATCACTTCGAGAAAAACTCTGCCGCCTATTACGATCGGCAGAGTTTCAAGTTTCAAGTTTTAGAGGCTTTCCTTTGGCGATCAGTTTTTACTAGCCGAATGGCTAAATACATCTGTTAAGATATCGGGAAGAATTTTCCCGATATCTTTAGGATTATCCAGCTTAGTAATCTTTTCGACAATTAGCGTGACTTTTTCCATGAATTCTGATGTCAAAGTGACTTCCATAACGTTTTTAACCCATTCAATATCTGCTATGTTTTTTTCGCCAAGGTATATTTTTTCATACACAAAGATTGAGCCTTCACCGATAGCAGCAACGATAGCTCCTCCTACTATGGCATTGATCACACTCGTAGCCAAGTTTATACCAGGTATCAGCTTTAGTGCTCCAATCGCTGCTTTAGCAGCAATGGACACAGCACCAACTTCGACAATTGTATTAAAAAATTGTTTGGAATTTTCATCATCTTTTATGCCATATAACTTTGCCAAGCCTTTTATTTCAGCGATCTCAAGCGGAATGAGAAGCACCCCATCAGCAAGTGAAAACGGTACGGCACAGACAGTAACGGCTGCCGCCGTCGATAGACCGACAAGGCTATGTGCCATGGTTCTTTTCTGATTAAGTATCAATGTGGATACGGCCTTCTCACCCGCTCTGGCTCCTTCAGGCATTAATTCATTGGTCGCATCAATTAATTCAGCAATCCCTTCGGGAGGCGCAAAAGCTGTTTCGTTAAGCGTATATGTCGCTGCGACAACCGGGATTATTTTACGCAGATTCTTTAATGATTTTTTTTGATCAGCAAAAACGTTATTAACCATTTCGATATTCTTTTCTCTTTCAGCAACAGAATAGGATTTGGTAATGACAGCAACTATAGGTACTGATTCCCATGCTGGTGTCAATCTTGAAAGGTTTTTTAGTGTTTCCGTGAATTCCTTACCTATGGTGCCATCGACGCATAGCCAAATCACGTTGATTTGATTATCCTTGTGACCTTCTTTACAACGGCTATTTGACCATTTTTTGACTGCATTAATGACTTTTTGCTCCTTAATAAAGGCTGGTTCAATAACAAATGTTGGTTTATAACAAACTGCATCAATGATTCGCAAGGGGACAATTTCGCTTTCATAGATATCCAGTTCATCTATTTCGTCGATTGGACCCCAACCTGTTTCAACGCTTTCTTCTCCAAAAACAGCCTTAATTAAAGTTTTTATGCCCACTTCTGGATTACCAATAACTAATACATTACCTCTTTCCATCTTAACCACCTTTATCACTTTCTATTTATTGAAGATAAGTCTTGAACTGCTTCTAAAAAGAGCCTGTAAATTTCGCGTGTCATCGAAATAGATTAAACTAATTTGGTTATCCTTACAAACTCTGTACGGTCGTTATGTCTATTATTAAATATTTTGATTTATAGTCTTACCAATAACTTGATTATACGCTTTTTCCGCGCCACTGACCAGAGTGATTTTCACTTTCCCGGCAACGCATCTTCTTTTTATTCAATTAATCTATCAGCCCATCCGGGCACCCGAGTCACCCTCATTTGATGATAGTGCATCCTTTATAACTGCAGGCGGATTCACTTAAGCGATCGACGCTTTAGCCAAGGCCTGCCGGCTCCCCCAGGGCTAGTTAAAAATCGCCATGGCCTCCCCGGTCAACTGATCTTTGCGATGCCGGTCAACCACAAAAAACCCGGAACCGCCTGAATCTTTCAGGGTGTTCCGGGTTTTGCATAAGCGGTGATCCCACTGCGTTGATCATCCGTTATTAGGGCAATTATTTCTTAAAATAGTCCAACCGTTCCAGCACTTTTTCCATCGTTTCCTGGAATTTTTTCTGTTTCTCCCGTTCGATCTCAACGACCTTTTCCGGGGCTTTATCGGTAAAGCCTTTGTTGCCCAGTTTCTGGGTAACGCGGTCAATTTCCTGCTGGAGTTTCTTTTTCTCGGCTTCCAGACGGGCAATTTCTTTTTGTTTGTCGACCAGCTCGTCAAGGTTAATATAGATTTCCAGATCTTCGACCACGGCGGAGACATAGTTTTCCTGAATCTCGGCTTTGGTAATCGGCCGAATCGTGGAGACTGAGGCCAGCTTCTGGAAATAATGGAGCGAATCGGCCATCAAGCTCAGGTGGGCCGGGTTATCACAAATCAGAAACAGCTGGGTTTTTTTGGAATTGGGCACATCCATTTCTGCGCGGATATTACGGATGCTGCGAATCGCTTCCATTAAGAACTCGACCTGTTTTTCATCCTCCGGAAAGACCAGGGCGTCGTCAAAGTGCGGCCATTGGGCGACCATGATATCGCCGGTCGTGCCCGGTAGATAGCCGTTGATTTCTTCGGTGATAAACGGGGTAAACGGATGCAGCAGTCGCAAAATCGTGTCCAGTACCACCCGCAGGGTATACTGGGCAGCAATCTTGGTCTGCTCTTCCTCGCCGTACAGCCGCGGTTTCACCAGCTCGATATACCAGTCGCAGTATTCGCTCCAGGCAAAATCATAGATCTTCGAGGCGGCAATGCCGAGTTCGTATTTGGTCATATTGTGGTTGACTTCCGCCACAATGGTGTTCATCCGGGAGAGAATCCATTTGTCGGTGTTTTCCAGATGGGTCAGGGCCGCATCCTTTTTATCCATGATGTCGTCATCCAGATTCATCAGCACAAAGCGGGCGGCGTTCCAGATCTTGTTTAAGAAATTACGGCTGGACTCGACCTTTTCATCCTGCCAGCGGATATCGTTGCCGGCGGAGTTCCCGGTGATGATGGTAAAGCGCAGGGCGTCGGCGCTGTAGCTTTCGATCAGTTCCAGGGGATCGATGCCGTTACCGAGGGATTTACTCATTTTGCGGCCCTGAGAATCCCGGACCAGCCCATGAATATAGACATCTTTAAAGGGGGTCTCGCCCATTTCAAAGAGGCCCATAAAAATCATCCGGGCGACCCAGAAGAAAATGATATCATAACCGGTGACCAGCACCGAGGTGGGATAGAACTTTTTCAAATCGTCAGTGTTTTCCGGCCAGCCCAGAGTTGAGAAGGGCCACAGGCCGGAGCTAAACCAGGTATCCAGGACGTCTTCATCCTGCGTGATCTGGGTGCCGCCGCATTTGGGGCAGGCTGTGGGGGCTACCTTGGCAACCACCATCTCCCCACAATCGCTGCAATAATAGGCTGGAATTCGATGTCCCCACCATAATTGCCGCGAAATACACCAGTCACGGATGTTTTCCAACCAATTGTAGTAAATTTTGTTAAACCGGTCGGGGATAAAATCGGTCTTGTGGCTACGCACCGCATCGAGGGCCGGGCCGGCCAGCGGTTCCATCTTGACAAACCATTGTTCCGAGGTCATGGTTTCGACGGTAGTGGAGCAGCGGTAACATTCGCCAACATTATGCTGATGCTCTTCGATTTTTTCAAGCAGCCCTAACGCTTCCAGATCGGCCACCACCGCTTTACGGCAGTCGTAGCGATCCATGCCGGCGTATTTTCCGGCCAGCTCGTTCATCGTGCCGTCATCATTAAGCACCCGAATCTGTTCCAGATTATGGCGCAGCCCGACCTCGTAGTCATTGGGGTCATGGGCGGGGGTCATTTTAACCACCCCGGTACCGAAACTCATATCGACATAGTCATCGGCAACAATGATAATTTCTTTATTAAGCAGCGGCAGCATCACGGTTTTGCCGATCAGATGCACGTAGCGTTCGTCCTCGGGATGAACGGCGACACCGCTGTCCCCCAGCATTGTTTCCGGCCGGGTGGTCGCCACCACCAGATAGCCGTCCCCTGCGGTGAGCGGATAACGGATATGCCAGAGATTACCCTGGTGTTCGGCGTATTCGACCTCGGCTTCAGAGAGCGCCGTTTTACAGGTGGTGCACCAGTTAATAATGCGGCTGCCCTTATAGATCAGGCCTTTTTCATAGAGGTTGACAAAGGCTTCGTTAACCGCCTGGCTGCAGCCTTCGTCCATGGTGAAGCGTTCGCGGCTCCAGTCACAGGAGGCACCCAGCTTTTTGAGCTGATCGGTGATTCGGGTTTTATAGGTTAAGGCCCAGTCCCAGGCGCGTTCGAGATAGGCTTCGCGACCGATCTCCTGCTTGGTTTTGCCTTCTTCTTCCCGCAGCTTATCAACCACTTTAACCTCGGTGGCAATCGAGGCATGGTCAGTCCCCGGCAGCCACAGAGCGGCATAGCCATCCATCCGTTTATAGCGGGTCAGGACATCCTGCAGGGTACCATCAAAGGCGTGGCCCATGTGCAGCTGGCCGGTGATATTGGGTGGCGGCATGACAATCGTAAAAGGCTTGCCTTCGGGGTTGACTTCCGGTTTAAAATAGCCCTTTTGCTGCCAGCTGGCATAGGTTTTATCTTCTACTTCTTTGGGATCATAGGTTTTTGACATTTCTTTCTTCATTTATGCACCTGCTCTTCTTATTGGTCTATCATTTCCTTGATTTTGTAGGAGTCCGCGAGGGCTGCCTGAGGCTCGGGTAAAGCTTTTTTGTCGATGTGATCGGTAATCAGGCGGTGACACAGTTCGATGGTTTTGGTCATCGAGCGTTTCTGGGCCTCTTCGGACATATTTTCGGACATCCGTTTAATGATGTATTTATTTTCAAACAAAAAATCAACCATCGAGGTTAAATCTTTGATCTTATCGACTTTGATGGCCATCCCCCCATCGACCAGGTAATCGGCATTTTCTTCTTCCTGGCCGGGATAATAAAAGGGAATGATCATCGGAATATTTTTAACAATCGCTTCGGTGGTCGTCAGGCCCCCGGGCTTGGTAATGATGGCATCGGACTGATCCATCAGTTCGGAGACGTTATTGACAAAACCATGGATTTCGACCAGCTTATCCGTGGTTTTTTCGCGGGCATAATGGGCCCGGATTTCTTTTTCAATTTTGGCATTGTTGCCACAGACGACGATGATGCGGATTTTTTCCTTGACCTTCATCAATGAGGTAAAAGCTTTTTCCATCTGCTTGCTGCCCAGACTGCCGCCCATCAAAAGGATCGTCCCGGCTACATCATGCATGTCCGGACGGCCCAGATGGTTGTTTTGTAGAAAGGTCTGACGGATCGGAATCCCGTAGGGATAGATAATCTCGGCGGCGACCCCTTTTTCAACCATCGTCTCTTTGGTGTATTCACTGCCAACAATATAGGCGTCGATCATTTTTTTTAAATAGAGGGTATGAATTTTATAATCGGTGACAATCGACAGCACCGGGACATCAAAGGCGTGGTGCTCTTTCAAGGTACCCAATACATTGGTGACAAACGGATGGGTGGTGATGATCAGATCCGGGTGACCGGATTTGATCAGCGGCACGATATCAGGGTTCATCACCCGGGTCAGGACCTGAAAAATGCCCTGCTGAAAGCGATTCATGTTGTTGAACTGATTGTACATCTGCTCGTAGAGCTTGGGTACATTGACGACCATCTGCTGATAGCCTTTGGTAATCAGGCGGTCGAGGGTGACGTTGGTTTCTTTAAAGGCATCATAAACTTCGGTTTGATAGCCGGCTTCATCCAGGGATTCCTTTAAGGACTGGGCGGCCAGATTGTGACCGGCACCGGTTGACGCGGTAAAAATAAATACCTTTGCCATAACAGACCTTAATCTTCGAATTCTTTGGTAAACTTGTAATTAACCCGCATCAGTTTGCCGCCCATGACTTCTTCTTTGTGTTTTTCAACCGCATAGATGCCACCAAAAACGATTAACATTCCAGCCGCTACCGCTGAAAATCCCACTAATATTTTGTTTAACATAAGAAACCTCCGTATGTTTATTTTATCCTACTGTTGTGAATCACTTAAAAAAATCGTTCCGATTTCCTCGCCGTCAAGAATCTTGTAGAGGACTTTGACGTCTTCCCCGGAGGCGATAATCATATCGATGCCGCAGTCGGTGGCGTATTTAGCCGCCCCCAGCTTGGTGATCATGCCGCCGGTGCCAAGACAGGAGCCGGAATTGCCGGCACTTTTCATCAGCTCATTATCGATTTTTTGAACCGTCCGGATCAATCGGGCGTCTTGATTGACAGCGGGATTGTCATCGTAGAGGCCATCGACATCCGAGAGGATAATCAAAAGATCGGCATCGACCAGATCGGCGGTCATCGCCGAGAGGATGTCATTGTCGCCAAAGCACTCCTCCTGAATCTCATCGGTGGCAATACAGTCATTTTCATTGACAATCGGGATGATCCCCCCGGCCAGCAGGGCCTGGAAGGTATTCATCGCATTGTTACGCTTGATCGCATGTTTAAAGACGTCCTTGGTCAAAAGAATCTGACCGACGGTCTGATGGTATTCATCAAAAAACTTATGATAAACCCGCATCAATAGCCCCTGGCCGACCGAAGCGGCGGCCTGTTTCTCCTTGAGGGTTTTGGGCCGTTCCTTCAGTTTCATCCGGTTCATTCCGGCACCGATGGCCCCGGAGGAAACCAGCACCATCTTTTTGCCGCTGTTTTCCAGATCCGTCAGCACCCGGGCCAGGATCTCGAGCTTTCGCAGATCCAGGGTGCCATTTTCATGGGTCACCGAGGTGGTGCCCATTTTTACTACAATGGTGGTGGCGTTTTTTATCTTTTCTCGCATCTTAATCTCCTAGTGTGGTTCCTAGTTAATTATTATATCAAACAATAAGAAAACCGCAAAGGTTTTTTAGCTGCAGCCGGTGGTGGTGCCGCAGTCGAGACAGAGCTTGCAGGTGCCGTTTTGCATCATCCGGTCACTGCCGCAGTGGCTGCAGGTTTCGCCGTAAAGCACTTCGCCGCCGCCATCCTTATTATACTCGGGCATGGCCTCACCGGTGCTGACGCTGCGCACCAGGTTCTGCTTGTTCATCAGGGTAAAGTTTTTGGGTTTGACCTGACAATTGGAAAAATCGCCGTGCTCAATATCGATGACCTTGCTCATCAGATCCGATATCGATGAGGCAAACTTAATGTAGGGATGCCGCGAGACAAAGCCCGAGGGTTCATATTTCTGACCGCGCAGCATCTTGGAAATCTGATCCGGCGGGATGTGGTACTGCAGCATATTCGAAATTGATTTCGACAACGAGGCCAACAGCCCCTTGACAACCGTCCCCTCTTTATCGGTCGAAACGAAAATCTCGGCGATGCCGCCGTCTTCATAAAAGCCGATCGTGATATACAGCTCAATATCGCCGATTTTGGCAGCATGGGTACGACTGAGCCGCATCCCTTCGGGGCGGACCCGATTCAGAGCCTTGCCGGAGCCTTCCTTAACCAGCGCCAGCAGCTCGGCGTAGCTGTAATCATCGACGCCGCGATCGATATCCTCGGCCATCCCGGAGCTCAGCGGCTGGGAGGCTTTGCAGGCATCCCGGTAGATGGCAATCGCCTTGGTGCCGGTGCGGTAAGCCAGCAGATGGATGTTTTCGACGTCGGCGACCGTGGCATCATGGGGCAGGTTGACGGTCTTTGAGACCGAGCCGCTGATCATCGGGGTAATCGCCGAAACCATCAAAACGTGACCCATCGGGGCAATCGTGTTGGCGGTATCAAAAATCGGCAGATGTTCAGCCTTGAGATGCGGTGCTCCGGCGACCCCCTCATGGATAAAATAGCCCTTGGCGTCTTTTTCCAGAATATAGGTGAGAATATCGCCGACTTCTTTTTCGTCATAACCGAGATTGTTAAGCGCCTGCTCCATCACCGGATTGACAATTTCCATCGAACCACCACCGATTAGCTTCTTAAAGACGACGTGGTTATAAAAAGGTTCGACCGAGGTCGCGCCGCAGTCCATCGCAAAGGAAATCGTCCCGGTGGGGGCGATCACTGAGACCTGGGCGTTGCGGTAGCCGTGCGCTGCGCCGGCTTCTTCCGCCAGCTTCCAGGCGTTTTTGAGCTGGCTGCTGATTTCTTTAAAGCCCATTTTATGAAGCAGCTTATGGTTTATTTTAATTGGCTCATAGTTAAGCGCTTCATAGTCATCGGTCCGGGCGCCGGCCACCCGACTGTGGTTGCGGATGACCCGCCCCATATACGGTTTATTAATTTCGTATTTCGGGAAGGCGCCGATTTTGCCGGCCATCAGCGCCGACACGTAGTAGGAGGTCCCGGTCATAATCCCGGTGATCCCGGCAATCAGATTGCGGCTTTCGGCCGAGTCATAGGGATAGCCCAGCGCCAGCAGCAGTGATGCGGCATTGGCAATCCCCAGACCGGTGGTGCGAAACAGATAACTTTTGCGGGCCACATCCGGGGTCGGAAACTGGCCGTGATGGATCGACCCTTCCAGGGCGCATTGAATCAGGCCAACCAGATGAATGTAGGGCTCGATCTCAAAGCTATTGTCTTCCGGGTTGTAAAATTTAAAAATATTAATCGACGCCAGATTACAGGCGGTATCATCCAAAAAGGCATACTCGGAACAGGGATTGGTCGCATTGATGCGGTTGTATTTAGCTTGCAGATCGCCATCCTCACCGCCGGGGCAGGTATGCCAGGCGTTAAAGAGATCGTCAAACTGAATTCCCGGATCGGCACATTCCCAGGCCGCCTGATTGAGTTGCTGCCATAATTCCTTAACCGGCACCTCGCGGTCAACCCGGTCATCGACCCGGCCCCGCAGTCTTAGTTTATGATCCGGCTCACTTTTTAAGTTTAAGACCGCCTGCATAAATTCGGCATTGAGGCGGACCGAGTTGTTGCTGTTCTGGCCGCTGACGGTCTGGTAGGCTTCGCCATCCATCGAAATGTCATAGCCCATTTTACCGAGGGCCCGGACTTTCTGTTCTTCTTTGACCTTCCAGTTAATGAAGGTCTCAATTTCGGGATGCTCAATATCAACAATGACCATCTTGGCGGCCCGGCGGGTGGTACCGCCGGACTTGATGGCGCCGGCATTGCGGTCAAGACCCTGGAGAAAACTCATCATCCCCGAGGACTGGCCGCCGCTGGTCAGGCCTTCATTGGCCGCCCGTAGGTTGGAGAAATTGGTGCCCACCCCGGAGCCACCTTTAAACAGCTTGGTTTCACTGACATAGTGCTCGGAAATGGAATGATCGCCGAGCAGCCGGTCCTGAATCGACAGGATAAAACAGGCACTGGCCTGGGTACGGCTGTAGCGATCGCTTGATTCGAGCACCTGGCCACTGGCCTCGTCGTAATAATAGAGATCATCCTTAGAACCGGCAATGTCATAGCTGCGTTTCAAGCCGGTGTTAAACCACTGCGGCGAATTGGGCGCCCACATCTGCATTAAAAAGGCGTAGACCAGCTCGTCATAATAGATCTGCCACTGTTCATCACTGTCAATCAAACCTTCGGCGCGGATGGCATCGGTCCAGAAACCGACCAGCCGGTCGGCAATTTCTCGCATGCTGTGTTCGTAGCCGTATTGATTAGGCACCCCTTTGCGGCGGAAATATTTGGTGGCAATAATATTACAGGCATTCTGCGAGTAATGCTCGGGAAATTCCAGATCGGTCATTTCATAAATGATCTCCCCGGTCTGATAATTTTTTAAAATAACGTCGACGGTCTGCCACGAAAACAGATCGTAAACGGTTTTGTCGGAGTCTTCCAGTTCTTTGGTAAAGACCCGTTTAAACAGCTGATTTATTTGATTCAATTTATTTGTTCCTCCTGTTAATAAATACATCATCTTGCGATGTATTTCTAATTATAAACCCAGATATGGTATACAACAATGTATTTTTATGTTTTTATCCGTTAATTTACCCACCCGGCCGGGCGCAAATAAAAAGGCTCATGCTTGAGCCTTGTGTGTTTTAATTTTTCATCTTTACTTTTTGGCCGAGCTTGCTTTCCTTGCCCTGAATGATCCGGCCGATATTTTTGCGGTGCTGGAAAACACTGAAAAAGCAGAGCACAAAAGCAAAAATAATTTCGACAATCGATCGACCAAAGAGGATGGTAAAAATCGGCAGGACGGTCATCCCAACGATCGAGGTCAGCGAGACCATTTTCCAGATCGCCAGCACAATCATGGCGATCATGATGGCAATCACGGCCACTTCCCAGTCATAGGTCAGGAAAACGCCCAGCGAGGTAGCCGTCCCCTTGCCGCCCCGAAACTGCAGAAAGACGGGCCAGTTATGGCCGGCCACGACAGCTATGCCGCCAAGAACCAGAAAGACCTCACTGGCGTTTAAGGCATAGCGCCCGATCAGAACCACCAGACATCCCTTGAAGGCATCGAGCAGAAAGACCGGAATAGCGACGTTCTTGCCCATAACGCGAAGCACGTTAGTGGTGCCGGCATTACCGCTGCCGTAGTTGCGGACGTCTTCATTCTTTAAATATTTTACCAGAATATAGGCAAAATTCAAGTTACCAAGCAAATAGGCCGCCGCCACAAAAACAATTCCAATAATTATCGACATATCACTACTCCTTTAACTGATTGATTTTAGACGTTCTGAGTTGTTCAATGAGCGTTCCCAGTTTTTCGAGCACCACATCAAAATGTTCCCGATGATGGGGAAAACTGCAGGCACTACAGTTTTTTATACCCTTTTTCGTGTAGGTAAAACTGCCGCCGCAATTTTCCGCCAGGGCGTAGAGCGGACAATAACAGAACAGACAATTAAAATCGGCTAATTCATCAACCGGATGACAGGGAAAGTATTCACAGTCGGTATGCTGAAAAAACTTAAAATTCGAATCGTCCTTTTTCATCCTCAGACCGCGTCCATTCCGGCCTTAAGGGCTTTTACGTTTAATTCCTTAAACTGCGGTTTGACGTTTTCGGCAATGATCGCTTCCCAGTCGATTTCGGTCAGACCCATCGATTTAATGATCGAACCCAATAAAATGACGTTCATGACCTTTGAGTTGCCCAGTTCTTCGGCCATTTTGGTCGCCGCCATCACCCGCAGATTGACCTTGCTCTCAATTTCGGCCAGAATATTGTCGGGATAGGTGGTCGCGCCGATAATCACCGATAGCGGAAAAATTTCGGTATCATTGACAATCATTTTGCCGGTCGGTTTTAAGTATTCCAGCGAGCGCAGCCCTTCCATTTTTTCAAAGGCCACAACAATATCGGCTGAGCCGATTTCAATCACCGGGGACTGGACATCGTCGCCATAACGAACCAGCGATGAAACCGAACCACCGCGCTGACTCATCCCGTGGATTTCACTCATTTTGACGTCATAACCGGCTTCCATCAGGCCGGTGGTTAGCAATTTGGCCGCTAAAATAGTCCCCTGGCCACCCACGCCAACTAATACAATATTTTTTGTCTCCATTATCTTACCTCCACGGCAATGGCCTGTTTGGGACAAATTTGAGCGCAAACACCACAGCCCACACAGGTTTCTTTGAGAATGCCGGATTTTTTATTGGCCCGATCAAACGCCAGCGCCGGACAGCCGGACTTGAGGCATTTTTTACAGCCGATACATTTTTCCAGATCAACAGTGGCCACCATTTTAAAGGCGGTCGGGAATTCTTCGTTATCTTGGGCTGAGAATTTCTTGAGCACACAGGGCCAACGGGTGATAATCACCGCCGGACCATCAACGTTTAGTCCCCATTCGATCGCTTCTTCAATAATCTTCAGATTATTGGGGTCGACCGAAATCAGGTTTTTGACGCCGCAGGCTTTGACCATCGCTTCAATGTCAATGATCGGGGCATCGTCGCCTTTTAAATCATAGCCGGTGCCGGGATTCTGCTGATGGCCGGTCATCCCGGTAATGCGGTTATCGAGGATAATCGTTAAGGTATTACTTTTGTTATAGGTCACATCCATCAGACTGGTAATTCCGGAATGGAAAAAGGTCGAATCGCCAAGAATTGAAACCACTTTTTTGGAGTGATCGCCTTTAATATCAAAGGCTTTCTGCACCCCGTGCCCGCCACTGATGCTGGCGCCCATGCAGATCATTGCATCGGTGGCATTATAAGGCGGCATCAGTCCCAGGGAGTAACAGCCGATATCGCTAAAAATCATCAGATCCTTGCGGCGACCCAGCTCATAGAACACACCACGGTGGGGACAGCCGGCACAAAGCGCCGGCGGGCGCGGCAGCACCATCTCGGGATTGGGCTGGATCACCTGGGGAGCTTCCCCCAGCAGCGCCTGACGGATCCGATCAGGGGTCAGTTCGCCCATGGTCGGCAATTTTTCCTTACCGACACAATTAATTCCGGCCGCCTTAATTTCTTTTTCCATAATCGGATCATTTTCTTCAAAGATATAGACGGTTTTCTTGCCCTTGGCAAACTCGGCAATTTTAGCCATCGGCAGCGGATAGCTAAAGCCGATCTTTAAATAGGAAACACTGCTGCCAAAGACTTCCTTGGCGTAGCGGTAAGCCACGCCGGACCCGATGATGCCCACCTCGGCGCCGTTATCTTCAATATAATTAAAGGGCGTGGTGTTTGAATAGTCTTCCAGTCGGGCAAAATTATCCGACAGCTTGACCTGCATTCCCCGGGCAAAGGCTGGCAGCGGACAGTATTTGCGGATATCTTTTTCGTAGGGTTTATCGGCTACTTCAACCCGGTCACTGCAGGATACAATCGATTTAGAGTGACAGACCCGGGTGGTCATCCGGAACAGCACCGGCATATCATACGCTTCGCTGACGGCATAGGCTTCTTTGAGCATATCCTTGGCTTCCTGGGAATCCGAGGGTTCAAACATACAGACTCGGGCATGACGGGCATAGTTGCGGTTGTCCTGTTCATTTTGTGATGAATGCATTCCCGGTTCATCCGCGGTGACCAGTACCGCGCCGGCGTTAACCCCCAGATAAGCCAGGGTAAACAGCGGATCGGCAGCCACATTGACACCAACGTGTTTCATCGCGCAAAGGCTGCGCACCCCGCCGATAGCGGCGCCGGCAGCGGCTTCGAGGGCAACTTTTTCATTGGGCGCCCATTCCGAGACAATCTCCGGATAGGTGGCGACGTTTTCTAATATTTCGGTACTGGGCGTTCCCGGATAGGCGGTGGCAAACTTGACCCCGGCCTCCCATGCCCCTCTGGCGATAGCTTCATTTCCTGTTAACAATTGCTTCATTTCGTTTGTGATACTCCTTCTTTTAATTGATGACAATTATCCATTCGCTGGGCCAAAAAAGCCCCGAGAATGATGGAATTTAATTTGTTTTCAAAAGAATCCGATCGGGACATCAGCACGATCGGCACACAGGCACCCATGACAATCCCTCCCAATTCGGCATGACCCAAATGAGTCATCACCTTGATGACGGCGTTACCGGTTTCGATATTGGGCATGACAATCACATCGGCATCGCCGGCTACGGCGGATTTAAAACCCTTGATCCGGGCCGCTTTTTCTGAGATCAGAAGATCCATGGCAATCGGGCCTTCCAGGAGCACGTCATCGCCAAAATAATTGGCCGCGGCCAGTTCTTTTAAGGCAGCCCCATCAACCGTCGCCGGCATTTTGGGATTCACCTTTTCCTTAGCAGCCAGGCAGCCGATCTTAATCGGGTTAAGCCCCAAGAGCCGCGAAAAATCGACCGCATTGGTGATAATGCCCTTTTTCTTTTCCAGATCCGGCGCAATAATCATCCCGCCATCAGACAAGATCAGAAATTTGTGATAGCTGGCCATCCGGACCATCATAATACTGCTGAGCAGGCGGCCGATCAACAGGCCGTCGGTTTTAGCGATGACGGCTTTTAAAAAAATTGCGGTATCCACCAGCCCTTTCATAATAAAATCAGCCTGGCCCTGACGAACCAGGGCCACGGCCTGTTCACAGGCCGTGGCCAGATCGTCACAATCAATAATCGTCATCGTGCTTAGATCAATTTTTTTCTCAGCACTGATGGTCTCAATCCGGCTGCGACTGCCAACCAGAATGATGTGCTCCAAATATAATCCGTCAGCGGCAGCCAGAGCCCGCAGCAGCTCACTTTCAGCCGCTGCAGCCACCACCAGGGTACCTTTGGGGCCACCCTGCACCGCCAGGCCAATCTCTTCAAAATTGTTGTACATCTTAACCTCATTTAATTCATCTGTAGTATTATACACTAATTCAAACCCATAATAAAGAAACAATTTTGTTACAATTACCCCGCCGCCAAAGCTCAGCCGCTGTCCCCGAAATTAGGACAGTCCCAGCTGCGAAGCGATCAGATACAAAAAGTCTTCCTGATCTATTCTAGCATAGAAGCGATCAGGAAGACTATCACAAATTCGCAGATATTTTATTGGGAGCCTGAAGCGCTGTTTATGTTTTGATAACTATTTGCGTTCGTCCAGTGGTTCGTAATCCCGGCGCTCGCTGACATTCATGTAGGCCGGTCGGATAATTTTCCCGGCATTGATCAGCTCTTCCAGGCGGTGGGCGCTCCAGCCGGCAATTCGGGCTATCGCAAAAATCGGGGTGAACAATTCCAGGGGCAGGCCCAGCATGCTATAGACAAAGCCGCTGTAGAAGTCCACATTGGCACTGACGCCCTTGTAGATTTTGCGTTCCTCGCCGATGACTTCCGGAGCCAGTCGTTCCACCATCGAGTACAGCTCAAACTCATCGTGGAGGCCCTTTTCTTCAGACAGGCTTTTGACAAACCCTTTAAAGACATTGGCCCGGGGATCCGATACCGAATAGATGGCGTGACCCATGCCGTAGATCAGTCCGGCATTGTCAAAGGCCCGTTTGTGAAGCAGATCCACCAGATATTGACGGACCTGTTTTTCATCGGTCCAGTCGTCGAGGGTTTTTTTCATATCTTCAAACATTTCCACCACTTTAATATTGGCGCCGCCGTGTTTCGGTCCTTTTAAGGAACCCAGGGACGCCGCAATGACGGAGTAGGTATCGGTGCCAGAGGAAGAAACCACATGGGTGGTAAAGGTCGAGTTGTTGCCGCCGCCGTGTTCAGCATGGAGCACCAGGGCGATGTCCAGAATCCGGGCTTCCAGCTCGGTATACTGGCTGTCCGGTCTTAAAATATAGAGAATATTCTCCGCCGTTGACAGCTGCGGCTGCGGCTGATGAATCACCAGGCTCTGATCATCATGATAATGCTTATAGGTCTGATAGCCATAGACGGCCAGCAGCGGAAATAGGGCAATTAACTCCAGGGATTGGCGCAGCACGTTGGGAATGGAAACGTCGCTGGCCCGATCATCATAGGAAAACAGCGTCAGCACGCTGCGCGCCAGGGTGTTCATCATGTCCGAACTGGGGGCCTTCATAATAATGTCGCGGACAAAGCTGGTGGGCAGGCTGCGATAATTACCCAGCACCTCCGTAAAGCGATCGAGTTCTTTTTGACTTGGCTGATCGCCAAACAACAGCAGATAAACCACTTCTTCAAAACCGAAGCGCTTTTCTTTGACAAAGCCGTCGACCATGGCTTCGACATCGACCCCACGATAGAAAAGTTTTCCTTCGGTCCCGATTTTTTTGCCTTCTTCAAAGATGTAAGCCTGAATTTCCGAGATTTCCGTCAATCCCGTCAAAACTCCGTTTCCTTCTAAATCCCGCAGGCCCCGGTTGACCTTAAATTTTTTATACAATTCCGGTTCAATGTAGCTATTTTTGACGCATAATTCACTATACTCTATAATTTCAGGGGTAATTTCCGAAAACACACGATTCATCATCAATCTCCTCTATCTTTCTTATTTTTTAGCCTACGACACGATGGTGGGTTTTGTCCCGCCGCTAATCCCGTTCTGGCCGGTTTTATTGTTAGCTCATTATACCTTAAAAGCCCATTGAGATAAAGTTAATTTATCAAATTTTTATGCTTTTTTGAAAGACATTTGTAAATTTTATCTTTTTATCACGCTTGTTTCCGTAAATATTGCGATAGTTAATAAATATTTGAAAGAATTATTTTTTTTCTTGCATTATTTAAGTATTGTCTTTTTATAGGCGTCTCTGATCCGGCTCCGTAAAATAAAAAAAACTCCGACTCAAACGAATCGAAGTTTATCTTTTAATATTTGGCAGGGGCAGAAGGATTTGAACCCTCGGCACGTGGTTTTGGAGACCACTGCTCTACCAACTGAGCTATACCCCTACAACAGCAACTACTATATTATAAGTGCTGCTGATGTATTTGTCAATATCTTTATCAGATTTTTGGTATTTTTATACTTTTAAATCAATCTTGTTCAAATCCAGCAAGTCCTGATTGGCCGCCAGCACCGGGGCGACTTCTTCGCTGATAAAATCATCGACCTGCTGAGGCGCCCGACCAACATAGAGGCTGGGGTCCATTAAAGCATCGACATCCTCGGCTTTTAAGTTGAAGGCGGGATCTTTCAGGATTCGTTCAATCAGGTCATTGGGCTTTCCTTCGACCTTGACGGTATGACCGGCTTCCATTGACAACACCCGGATTTTTTCATGGAGATCCTGACGGTCGCCGCCCCGTTTAACCCCTTCCATAATAATATTTTCGGTGACCATAAAGGGCAGCTCGGCATCGATGTGCTGACGCACCACCTTGGGATAAACGACCAGGTTTTCCGAAACATTCATCGCAATCATCAGAATCGCATCGGTGGCTAAAAAGCCTTCGGGAATCGAAATCCGCTTGTTGGCGGAATCATCAAGGGTCCGTTCAAACCATTGGGACGAAGCGGTTAGAGCCGGATTTAAAGCATTGACGATAATGTAACGCGCCAGCGAACAGATTCGTTCTGAGCGCATCGGGTTACGTTTATAGGCCATCGCCGACGAACCGATCTGGCTTTTTTCAAAGGGTTCTTCGACTTCTTTCAGATTCTGAAGCAGCCGGATATCAGTGGCAAATTTGGTCAGCGTCTGGGCAATGCCGCTTAAGACACCAAGCACCTGGGCATCAAATTTACGCGAATAAGTCTGACCGCTGACGGCAAATGACTTTTTAAAGCCCATTTTTTCGGCTACCAGGGTATCCAGTTTTTTAACCTTGGCGTGGTCATTGTCAAACAGTTCCATAAAACTGGCCTGGGTGCCGGTCGTGCCTTTAACCCCCAACAGCTTGACATTGCCAAGCAGATGATCAAGATCGGCCAGATCCATCAGCAGATCCTGAATCCATAAACAGGCCCGTTTACCGATGGTAGTCAGCTGGGCTGGCTGAAAATGGGTAAACCCTAAGGTTGGCAACTCTTTGTACTGGGCAGCAAAGCGGGACAGATGGTTGATCAGATTAAGCACCTGCTTGCGGACGTGAACCAGGCCCTGGGTATAGACAATCACATCGGTATTGTCGCCAACATAGGCACTGGTGGCCCCAAGGTGGATAATCCCCTTGGCCGTCGGACATTGAGCGCCATAGGTATGGACATGGGCCATGACATCGTGACGCAGCTCTTTTTCTTTCTGAGCGGCCAGCTCATAGTCAATGTTGGTGATGTTGGCTTTCAGCTCGGCAATCTGGGTGTCGCTGATATTCAGCCCCAGTTCCTGCTCGGCTTCAGCCAGCGCCACCCACAGTTTCCGCCAGCTTTGAAATTTATTGTCCGCCGAGAAAATATGGAGCATCTCCTTTGAGGAATACCGTTCGATCAGGGGGTTTTCATAGTATGCTTTCATTAATTTTTCCTTTCATTTAAAACCAATCCTTACTGGTCGGCCTGGTAGGTTTGATATAATCGAGTGATGTGACTCACTTTGTTTTCAATTTCATCGATGGTCAGGATGATCCCGTTGAGCTGAACGGCTCCGGTGGCGGTGACAAAGCGGCTGGGCCGTTTAGTCAGCATGGTGTCAAGAATAATCTGTCGATCCACCCCGATCACCCCATCCAGGGGACCAGTCATCCCGATGTCAGTAATATAGGCCGTACCGCCGGCTAAAATCCGTTCGTCAGCCGTCTGGACATGCGTGTGGGTGCCATAAACGGCGGTGGCGTAACCATCCATAAAATACCCGAAGGCAATTTTTTCCGAGGTGGCTTCGGCATGAAAATCAATCAACACCAGATCGGCGGATGCTTTCAGGGTTTCCCTTAACGACGCCATCATGTTAAAGGGACAGCTTAAGTTAGGCATAAAAATCTGGCCGGACAGATTAACCACCGTAATTTTTTTGGTGCTGCCGTCTTTCAGTTCACAGCTAAAAAAATCATAGCCCTTGCCGGGACACGGTTCGGGATAATTCAGCGGCCGGATGATTTGGGGAAAGTCAGCGATCGTGTCCAAGAGCTCCTTTTGCTGCCAGACATGGTTTCCCATGGTGATAACATCAATCGGCAGATTCAGCAGTTCCCTGGCATTTTTGGTCGAGAGGCCATTGCCGCCGGAGGCATTCTCACCATTGACAATCGTAAAATCAATATCATGGTCGGCAATGATCGCCACCAGCTTGTCTTTTAAAATTTTTCGTCCGGGGCGGCCATAGACATCCCCCAGTATCAGTATCTTCATCATTTATCCTTCTGCTTTAAAAACTGACTAAAAAAAGGGGAGAATCTCTCCCCCTTTAGACTGTAGACAAGCCGATAAAGCAGTACCGACAATTGTTATATCATGTTGTCTGCATCAAGGCGGACACGGCGGAGCCTGTCCGAGCTTGCAGCAGAGGGTCTGACCCCTTGGTCACAACAGATTAACAATTGGTCGGTACGGGTGTCTATCGACAACCTAAAGGGAGAATCTCTCCCCCTTTAGACTATTTAGCGTAATCGCTCGCTCTTGTTTCACGAATCAGATTAACCTTAATGTTACCGGGATATTCCATTTCAGCTTCAATCTTCTTGGCAATATCACGGGACAGTAAGATCATTTCATCATCATTGACTTCATTTGGTTTAACCATAATTCTTACTTCACGTCCGGCCTGAATGGCGTATGATTTCTCAACCCCATCAAAGGACATGGCAATGGTCTCAAGTTCCTGTAATCGTTGGATATAGGAAACCAGGGTTTCTCTTCTGGCGCCAGGTCGTGCTGCTGAAATGGCATCCGCTGACTGAACCAGAACGGCTTCCATCGTTCGGGCTTCAACATCACCATGATGAGCTTCGACAGCATGAATAACATTTTTGTTTTCTTTATATTTCTTTAATACATTGACTCCAATTTCAACATGGGGTCCTTCGACCTCATGATCAATCGCTTTTCCAATATCATGTAATAACCCTGCTCGCTTGGCGATCTTAATGTTTCCATCCAATTCGGCGGCCATAATGCCCGCCAGATGAGATACTTCAATCGAATGTTTTAATACATTCTGACCATAACTGGTGCGGTATTTTAGCCGTCCCAAAAGTCTTACAATCTCCGGGTGCAGGCCATGAATGCCGGTATCAAAACAGGCTTGTTCACCAACCTCTTTAATATGGTTGTCGACTTCTTTTTGAGATTTCTTGACCATCTCCTCAATCCGGGCAGGATGGATTCGACCATCAATAATCAGTTTTTCCAGTGATAGTCTGGCCACTTCCCGACGGATCGGATCAAAACCAGAAAGAATGACGGCTTCCGGGGTATCATCAATGATCAAATCAATCCCCGTCAGGGTTTCCAGCGTACGGATATTCCGTCCCTCACGACCGATAATCCGGCCTTTCATCTCGTCATTTGGCAGGTTGACCACAGTAATGGTTTGTTCCGCCACATGGTCAGCAGCGCACCGCTGAATCGATTGAGCAATCAGTTCTTTAGCTTTTTTATCAGCAACCGCTTTTGATTCCGCCTCAATCTGACGGATCATGATCGCAGCCTCCTGACGTGTCTCCTTACTGATATCCTCAAGCAGAATTTCTTTTGCTTCCTCATAAGTAAGACCGGAGATCCGTTCAAGTTCCTTGACCTGCTCGTCATACATGTTTTCGACTTTTTCTTGTTTCTTTTCGAGTTCTTTGCCTTTTCGGGCCAGGGTTTCCTCGCTGCGTTCTAAATTGGTTAATTTTTTCTCAAGATTTTCTTCTTTTTGAATCAATCGATTTTCGAGTTTCTGAAGCTCGGCTCGACGTTCGCGGTTATCTTTTTCAAGGGATTCCTTCAATTTCAAGGCTTCTTCCTTGGCATCAAAGAGAATTTCCTTTTTTACAGTTTCGCCTTCTTTAACGGCATCATTGACGATGGTTGTGGCGGTCAATTCAGCATTCTTGATCTTGCCTTCGGCAATATTCTTGCGCACAAAATAACCAATCCCAAACGCGGCAATGATACCAATGAATAAAATAATTGTTAGTATGTCTATAATTTTCACCTCCTTATAAACGATTTGCTATGTTTTTAATCTACTCATCATGATCTATATTTTATACTCTTTTGAAAATAGTGTCAAGAAACAAAGAACCGCGCTAGCGGTTATTTTTAAGAAATCAAAAAAAAGAACCGCAAAACGGTTCTTTTTTGAATGGTATTACTAATGGTTTGCCTATTCCAGCTCACCGTCATCAAGCAAATCTTCTTCAAGATCTTCCGGAACAGCCGGCATTTTGTTGGCGGCATTTTTGGCCCGGATTTCGGCTTCGATGGCATCGGCCACATCGGGGTTGGCGCTCAGGAATTCCTTGGAGTTATCGCGACCCTGCCCCAAGCGTTGTTCCTTATAGGAAAACCAGGAGCCCGACTTGTCAACGATTCCGAAATCGACACCGACATCGAGGAGATCCCCTTCCCGGGAGATGCCTTTGCCATACATGATGTCAAACTCCGCCTGTTTAAACGGTGGTGCAATTTTGTTTTTGACGATTTTGGCACGGGTCCGGTTACCGATAATTTCTGTCCCCTTTTTCAGTGATTCAATCCGGCGCACATCGATACGGACTGAGGCATAAAATTTAAGGGCTTTTCCCCCGGTCGTGGTTTCGGGATTGCCAAACATGACCCCGATTTTTTCCCGCAACTGGTTGATAAAGATGGTCGTGGTGTTCGATTTTTTAATAATCCCCGTCAGTTTTCGCAAGGCCTGGGACATCAGACGGGCCTGAAGCCCCATATGGGAATCTCCCATTTCGCCATCAATTTCGGCTCGCGGCACGAGCGCCGCCACCGAGTCGATGACTACCACGTCAATGGCGTTACTGCGTACCAGGGCTTCGACAATTTCCATCGCCTGTTCGCCCGTATCCGGTTGCGCTACCAGCAGATTATCGATATCGACCCCCAGCGCCTTGGCATAGGTCGGATCCAGAGCATGCTCGGCATCGACGAAAGCGGCATTGCCACCGGCTTTTTGGGCCTCTGCAATAATATGCAGGGCGATCGTCGTTTTTCCGGAAGATTCCGGGCCATAGATTTCAACCACCCGACCGCGTGGCACTCCGCCAACTCCCAGAGCCATATCCAGGCCGATGGAAGAAGTCGATATGACTTCGACATTCAGTTTTGCCGCATCATCACCGAGACGCATCACCGCACCCTTGCCGAAGCTCTTTTCAATGTTTTTAAGCGCTGCATCCAGGGCTTTTTGTTTATCGGTTAATTCCTCATTATTTGTTTTTATCTTTTCAGCCATTGCACCCATCCTATCTTTATTGGAACATTCGTTCTTTTTTTTATTATAGCGATTTTATTTTGTTTTGTCAACTATGGATTTGCGAATCAGGTGAAAAACCTTATTGGCCGTTTTCTGCTGCACCACTTTACGATCACCATTTAAGTGGTAGCAAAAAACTTCCGTTTGGCCATCAAAACAGATCCCAATATAAATAAGACCGACCGGTTTTTCGTCGCTGCCGCCATCCGGACCGGCAATCCCGGTCACCGAAACACTGAGCCGGGCGCCGGACAGCACCGCCAGATTCTGACACATTTCCTTTGCCGTTTCAGCACTCACCGCTCCGTATTTTTTTAGGGTTTCCGCCTGGACATGCAGCAGTTTCATTTTGGCTTCATTGGAATAAGTGACCAGTCCGACGCCAAAAACCTTGGAAATCCCCGGATACTCGGTGAGTTGTGCAGCAATCAGACCTCCGGTACAGGACTCGGCTGTCGCCAGACTGATATTTTCGGTGATTAATAATTTAGCGACAGTCTCCTTAAGAGACGCTTTGGAAAAGGTAAAAATATGATCTTCAAAACGCGACAGCATGATCTCTTCATAGTGGTCCAGCAGGGCATTCATTTCATTTTCATCGTTGCCGTTGGCGGTAATTCGCACCAGCACTTCGCCCATCTTGGCATAGGTGGCAATCGTTGGATTAACCTGAGTATCAATCAGATCCAACAGCCGGTCTTCAGCAGCGGATTCGCCAATATCCGAAAGGTTGTAATAGCGGGAGATCACCAGCTGGCGGCTGTCCTGTTTTAGAAGCGGCACAACGACGTCTTCAAAAACCCGGGTCATTTCCCGGGGTGGCCCCGGCAGCATCATAATGATTCGACCCTGTTCTTTTAAAAGAATCCCCGGGGCGGTCCCGCAGGGGTTATAAAGAACCTCAGCCCCTTCCGGAATAAAGGTCTGTTTGAGATTATTGGGCGTCATGACATACTCCCGGTTGGCAAAATACTGCATTAAATCATCCTTGGTTTTTTGATCCTGAATCAGTTTTCGATGGAAGATATCAGCAATCACCTCCTTGGTCAGATCATCCTGAGTGGGTCCCAACCCACCGGTCGTGATAATCAGATCACTACGGTTAAAGGCAATCCGCACGGCTTCTTCGAGCCGTTTGGGATTATCACCAACGGTCGTATGATAACAAACCCGGATCCCCAGCAGAGATAACTCACGGGATAAAAACTGGACGTTGGTGTTAAGGGTATCGCCCACTAACAGCTCGGTACCTACAGAAATCAGTTCACATTTCATTATTTATTTCCTCTCAAAGTTTTGCGGTTAAGCCATTACATCGAACGAAAAACTTTTTTATTCAGAATCAGATAATCGATTCCGGAATACAGTGTCAGCAGGGTGGCAACATAGATCATAATTGTCGCCGCCGGAATATTGATCAGTGAAAACGGCCAATTGTTAAAGAGCAACAGGATGATGGCAATCATCTGAGAGATAGTTTTTGCTTTGCCCCATTTGCTGGCAGCAATAATAATCCCGTCAGCGGCGGCAAGCGAACGCAAGCCAGTGATGGCAAACTCCCGGGCAATGATAATGATCACCATCCAAGCCGGCATTGAGCCCAGCTGCACAAAACAGATCAAGGCTGAGCAGACTAGCAGTTTATCGGCCAGGGGATCCATAAATTTGCCAAAATCGGTCACCAGGTTGCGGCTGCGGGCCAGATATCCATCCAAACTGTCCGTTAACGATGCGATAATGAATAGAATCGCAGCAATCGGCTGATGATAGGGAAAATCCAGCAAAAGTGCGGCAATAAAGAAAGGGATCATGACCATTCTGACAACGGTAATCTTATTTGGTAAATTCATTTTTAATATCTCCTATCAAATCATATTCGAGGGCATGGACTATTTTAACGGAATAAAAGTTTCCGATGGTTAAGGGGACCCCGGCGCGCTCAACAAAGACCGTGCCGTCGATTTCCGGGGCGTCGCCATAAAAACGACCATAATACGTTTCATCCTCGGCACCTTCAATCAGCACCGCTTGCGTCTTGCCGATAAAACGCTGTTTCTGAGCCAGCGAAATAACCTGCTGGGTCATCATGATTTCATCATAGCGTTGTTCTTTTTCAGCCTCTGAAATCTGATCCGCAAATTCTGCCGCCGGGGTATTTTCTTCCTGTGAATATTTAAATACCCCCAAATGATCAAAAGGCAACATTTTTATTTTTTTTATCAGATCCCCATGGGCTTCGGCGGTTTCGCCGGGGAAGCCGGTGATAATCGAGGTTCGCAGTACCGAATCAGGCAGGGTTTGGCGAATCTTTTCAACCAGTTGGCTGATCTGCGCAAAACTCATCTTGCGGCCCATCCGTTTTAAAATCCCATCATTCAGATGCTGCAGCGGAATATCAAAATACTGACAAATGCTCGGATACGCTTTAACCACTGATAGCAACTTGTCGGTAATCCCTTCCGGGTAAAGATACATCATCCGGATCCAGGTAAAATCAAACGCGGTGGCAATTTGTTTAAGCAGCTCCGGCAAATCCAGACCTTCATCCAGATCCTGACCATAGGGGGCAATATCCTGGCCAATCAGAATAATCTCCTTGATCCCCTGCTCCTTCAGGTAGTTAAGTTCAGCAAAGATTTCCTGGCTGGGGCGGCTGCGGTATTTACCGCGGATCTGGGGGATGACGCAATAGGTGCAGCCGTGGTCACAGCCTTCACTGATGCGGACGAAAGTCGACACCGTCCCGGCTTTGATATAGCGCCTAGACTGACTGATGGCTTTGTCGATATCGCCAAAATACTGGCTTTCCGTGCTATGTTCGGGGGACATCACCGGATCGTCTTGCGGTGCTTCCAAATATGTGATTAAATCAACGATATTGTCGAAATGACCGACCCCCAAAAAGCCGTCGATTTCCGGAATTTCCGCCGCCAGTTCACTGTGATAGCGCTCAGCCATGCAACCGGCGACAATCAGCAGCTGACAGGGCCCGGAATTTTTATAGCTCACATATTCTAAAATATACTCAATCGATTGTTCCTTGGCGGACTGGATAAAACAGCAGGTATTGACAATAATAATCTCGGCCTCCTGGGGCTCATCGATTATTTTGTAGTTCTTTTCTTCAATCAGGCCCAGCATCATTTCTGAGTCGATGGTGTTTTTATCGCAGCCCAGGGTGGTCATGTGAATGGTCTTCATCTTTAGCTAATCTCTCCTATTATATTCATCTTCACTAATCAGGATTTGCCGGGGCTTGCTGCCGTTGGGGCCGGATATGATACCACGTTCTTCAAGATCATCAATAATCCGCCCGGCCCGGGCATAACCCACCTGCAGTTTTCGCTGCAGCATCGAGGTGGACAGCTGGTTGTATTCAAAGGCAATATTCAGGGCTTCATCAAGCAGCACGTCCCCTTCCCGGTTCTGGGGCTTTTCCTCCGGTTCCTGGGAAATCGCCTCTTCAATAGCGGCATCATACTGATGGCCCTTTTGGGGCTTGACAGCCTCAATTACGGCGTTAATCTCCGCATCGGAGACATAGGTACATTGAACCCGGGTTGGTTTGGACTGACCCACCGGATAGTAGAGCATATCGCCCTTGCCCAGCAGCTTTTCAGCCCCACCGGTATCGAGAATCGTCCGCGAATCGGTATTGGAAGCCACCGCAAAAGCAATTCGCGAGGGAATATTGGCCTTGATCAAACCGGTAATAACGTCCACCGAGGGCCGTTGGGTAGCAATGATCAAATGAATCCCACAGGCCCGGGCCAGTTGGGCGATCCGGCAGATGGCATTTTCACACTCTTTGGGTGAAGTGATCATCAGATCGGCCAATTCATCAATGACAATGACAATCCGCGGCAGTTTCTTCTGCCCGGAAGTGAGCATCTGTTCGTTGTAGCCCTCAATATCGCGGACCCCGGCATCTTTAAAGAGCATGTAGCGGTCAGTCATTTCTTTTAAACCCCAGTTAAGGGCATAGGCAGCTTTTTTCGGATCGGTCACCACCGGAATCAGCAGATGCGGAATGGCATTATACTGATTGAGTTCGACCATCTTGGGGTCGATCATGATAAACCGTAATTCTTCGGGCGACGACTTAAAGATCAGACTGATAATGATGCTGTTGATGCAGACACTTTTTCCCGAACCGGTGGAGCCGGCGATCAGTACATGGGGCATCTTGCCGATATCACCAATGACATTTTCGCCGGACAGGGTTTTCCCCAGCGCAAAGGTCAGCGGGCTCTTGCTATTTTGAAAGGGCGGGGTATCAATAATTTCCCGCAGCCCGACGATTTCGGAAACATCGTTGGGCACTTCAATACCGACCGCCGCCTTGCCAGGAATCGGAGCCTCGATGCGGATGTCTGAGGTCGCCAGACTCAGCGCCAAATCAGACGAGAGATTGACAAATTTATTCACCTTAACCCCCGGATCAAGCTGCAGCTCAAAGCGGGTAATGCTGGGACCGACATTGACTTCGATGATTTTGGCTTTGACCCCAAAATTTTTCAGGGTTTCCTCAATGATCCGGGCTTTTTTGATAACATCATCTTTTTTTGATTTTTTTTTAGTGGCCGGCGGATTTAACAGTTCCATTGTGGGAAAGCGGTATTCCTCCGGCTCGTTTTGGAGACTGACTGGGGTTAAATCTAAAACCTTTGTTTCATCAACCACTTTAATTTCTGTGTGAAAATCTCTGTTGGCCTCTTTTCGGGCCGCACTTAAATCATCAAAACTGGTCGGCTTGAGAAAATTTTCGTGAATTTTCATTGGCGTTTCCGGTTCATCGGCGTCTTCTTCAATAAAACCAAACGGATCCTGCCGGGGTTTCTTTTTAGCCTTAGGGATAACCCCAGTGACGGGCTCAAACAGAGGTTTGTCGGCATCCGGGCGGGGCTTACTCGACTCGTTAATCTGATAGGGTTCAAACAATGGCGCATTTTCATCAAAATCCTCGACCATTGGAATCAGGGTAGTTTCCGAGGTGCGTTCCCTGGTCGCCTTGACCTCTTTTCTGATCTGCTGTTTTTCCTTAAGTATCGCCAGCCGGTCTTGCAGCCGATCTTTTACCGGTGGTGCATTTTCGCTTTTTTCCTTAATCTGGTTGAGATATTTTTTTAGCCGATTCCGGAAAATAAAAATTAAAATAATCGCTGAACTGACAAAAATCAGCAGCACGGTGCCTTTGACAGCAAACAGCTTAATAAACAGCACCGCCAAAAGAATCCCGATAATGCCGCCATATTGGCCATACTGCGCCAAACTGAAGAGTTCCAGAATGCTGTAATCCATCAGATTCGGGGCATTAACCGTAAAACCAATCATGATATTGACGAACAATAAAAAGGTCAGGATAAAGGTGGTCGACCAGTCCGCGATTTTGTTCAGACACAGCACCACGCCCAGCACAAAAATAAACAGTGACATAAAAATCGTCAACGCCCCGAAACAGTAAGAAAAGGCCTGGCTGACCAGGTTTCCGACAATCCCGGCATTAAAGTCAATATAGGCATAAATCGAAAAAATCCCAAGGATGATCAGGAATACTCCAACGGCCATATTGCTGAGTGAAAAACGTTTGACTGTTTTGGGGGCGGGCTTCTTTTTACCCTTATTTGATTTGCTTTTCGATTTGGTTTGATTTGGTTTTTTAGTTGTTGCCATGTTGCTCCTCTGTTAAAAAAAGAAATGTTAAAAGGTGCAGGGATACCTGCACCTTGAGATTGTGTTATAAAAATAGGATTAGAAAGCGGTGCAGCAATCAATGACGGTTCATGACTTTAGCTTACTTTTATAGCATCCCTGTTATTTTCCTGAATGGCCAAAACCGCCATCACCCCGGGCGCTGACGGCCAATTCAGCGACGCTTGAAACTTCGATAAAATCGGCTTTGACATATTCGGAGAAAACCATTTGGGCAATCCGTTCGCCGGGTTCCAGCTGATAAGGTTTATCGAGTAAGTTTATCAGAATGATCTTAATTTCTCCCCGATAATCGGCATCGATCGTACCGACGCCATTGACCAGCGACAGTCCGTGTTTCAGCGCCAAACCACTACGGGCCCGAATCTGGGCTTCCACCCCCAGCGGCATTTCCAGAAAAATACCGGTGGGGATCTGATAAACCTTATGGGGCATGATAATCATTTTGCCTTCAAGATTAGCCCGCAAATCCACCCCGGCTGAACCCGGGGTCTGATACTCGGGCAGTGGAAAGGGCGACTGGTTGAGTATTTTAATCGGATAATTATTGATCATATTATTCCTTTGGCAAAACGGCCTTTCGGGATAAGTTGATTCGACCCTGTCCATCAATTTCCATGACCTTGACGGTGACCTCGTCGCCGATTTTAACCACGTCCTCAACGGCGTTAACCCGTTCGTGGGCCAGCTTGGAAATATGCACCAACCCATCCTTGCCACCAGGCAGGGAGACAAAGGCGCCGAAATTCATAATCCGAACGACCTTGCCGGTTAAGACCTCGCCGACTTCCACTTCGCGGACGATATTTTCAATAATTTCTTTGGCCCGATTACCGGATTCGGTATCGACTGAAGCGATAAAGATGCGACCATCGTCTTCGATGTCAATTTTAACCCCAGTATCGTCAATGATTTTATTGATGACCTTACCACCAGAACCGATAACGTCACGGATCTTATCCGGTTTAATCTGGAAGATAATAATTCGTGGCGCATAGGGTGACAAGTCTTTACGGGACTCGGCAATTTCGTCATTCATAATGCCCAGAATATGCAAGCGGCCAATACGGGCCTGTTCCAGGGCTTCGGTTAAAATCTGTTTGTTGATGCCATCGATTTTAATATCCATCTGAATCGCGGTGATGCCATCCGCCGTCCCTGCGACCTTGAAATCCATATCGCCGAGGAAATCTTCCATCCCCTGGATATCCGAAAGAATCGCCAGCTTGTCTTCTTCTTTAATCAGACCCATGGCAATCCCGGCAACCGGCGCTTTAAGCGGCACCCCAGCGGCCATCAAGGACAGCGAGCTGCCACAAACACTGGCCTGAGAGGTCGAACCGTTAGAACTTAATACTTCTGATACCACCCGGATCGCATAGGGGAATTCATCTTCGCTTGGCAGTACCGGAATCAGTGCCCGTTCAGCCAGCGCACCATGTCCGATTTCGCGTCGCCCGGGGCCGCGCGATGGGCGGGCTTCACCAACACTGTAGGCCGGGAAGTTATAATGGTGGATGTAGCGTTTGGAATCTTCATTGGATAACCCGTCGAGTTTCTGGACATCCCCGAGAACGCCAAGGGTGACCACTGAAAGTACCTGGGTTTCGCCGCGGGTGAATAATCCCGAACCATGGGGGCGCTCCAGAAAGTCAATTTTAGCGGTAATCGGACGAATCTCATCCATTTTCCGGTTGTCCGGACGAATCCGATCCTCCAGAATCATCCGGCGGATTTCTTTTTTAACCAGCGAATTCAGGATCTCGTCAATGTCGTTACCCTGATCCGGGTAAATGTCAGCAAAGTGATCCTTGACCAGGGTTTTTGTGGCTTCGATATTGTCGAGTCGTTCGAGCTTATCCGCTGTCTTAACGGCGGTTGACAGTTGATCGCCCAAGAAAGCCACCACTTCAGCCTTGATTTCTTCAGCCGGGGTAAACAGGGTGTAGACCTGTTTTTCTTTGCCCACAGCAGCGACGATTTCTTCCTGGAAAGCAACGATCTTTTTGATTTCTTCGTGGGCCAGCAGTATGGCTTCGAGCATCAGTGCTTCGGAAACCTCGTTGGCACCGGCTTCAACCATCATAATCGCGTCTTTGGTTCCGGAGACAACCAGACTCAGCTCGCTGATTTCACGCTCAGCTTCGTTGGGATTGATAATGTACTGGCCATCAATATAACCAACGGCAACCGCACCCGTAGGGCCATTAAAAGGAATGTCCGAAATTGACAACGCAATCGACGAGCCGATCATGGCGGCGATTTCGGGCGCATTATCCTGGTCTACCGACATAATGGTGGCAACCACCTGGACATCATTGCGGAAACCTTTAGGGAACAGCGGTCGGATCGGTCGGTCCATCAGTCGCGAATTTAAGATTGCCCGTTCGGTGGGACGGCCTTCACGCTTAATAAAGCCGCCGGGGAATTTTCCCACGGAGTATTGTTTTTCTTCGTAGTCACAGCTTAACGGGAAGAAATCCATGCCTTCGCGGGGTTTCTTCGAAGCTGAGGCAACGGCCAGAACTTCGGTCTTGCCATATCTGATCATCGCTGCACCTTTTGCCAGTTGTGCTACTTCGCCAATTTCCACACGGAAGGGGCGGCCAGCAATTTCTGTTTCAAAAATATTCATTCTTTTCTCGCTTTCTCTATATATTGCGCCTGTCATGGCAGATTTATTAACTGTCAGAACCAGTCTCACGCATGTGCATGACTGTCAACCTTCAGGTAAAAAAAAAGGGCGGAATACTCCGCCCCAAATTATTTTCTTAAGCCTAATCTTTGGATTAGTTCACGATATCGGTTGATATCTTTATTTTTCAGATAAGTTAATAATCGTCGTCGTTGACCGACCAGCTTCAGCAGACCGCGTCGTGAGTGGTGATCTTTTTTATGGATTTGAAGATGTCCATTGAGATCGTTGATGCGGGCTGTTAATAAGGCAATTTGTACTTCTGGTGAACCGGTATCACCTTCAACTTTTTGGTAGTCAGCAACAATCTGAGCTTTTAATTCTTTTGTGATCATGTAAAATCTCCTCGTTTTATAATTTATCCATAGACCGAGTATTTTGTTGGAGTTTCAAAAAACTAAGTGAATGGTAATAACTTAGTGAGTATATCATAAATATTTATCGTTGTAAATCTATTATTCAATAAATTCTTTTCTGATGCGTTCGATATCGGTTTTTATTTGGACAATTAAATCGTCAATCGATTCAAATTTAATTTCATCTCTGATTTTTTTGATAAATTCGATCGTAATCTCCTGATGATAAATGTCTTCATCAAAATCATAGATATACGTTTCGATACTGAAGGGATGTTTTTCAAAAGTCGGGTTGAATCCTAAATTTGTCAGACCGTTTAAGCATTTCCCACGATAATGAACATGGGTATAATAAACGCCGGTGTTCGGCAGAATGATCTTTTTATCCAGTTTGATATTGGCCGTTGGTATGCCAAACTGGTGGCCCAGGCCCTTACCCGGAACAACGCGTCCGCCAAGCGCATAATTGCGGCCAAGAAAGGTTTTAACCTGATCGACTTCGCCACAGCTGATCAGCTCGCGGATAAAGGTTGAACTGACTGAGTGGGTATTGATGATAAAAGGTGGCAGAATCTTAACTTCAAAGCCGTATTTTTTACCAAGCTCGATGAGCGTATCGGTTGACCCGGCACCCTTGTAACCAAAATTATAATTAAAACCAACAACAATAACGCCGACTTTGTATTTTTTCAGAAGATAGTCGGTGATAAATTTTTCAGGTGTCAGCTTCATCAGTTTTTCAGTAAAAGGATTCATAAAGACGAAATCGATGCCAAAGTCCTTGATCATCGCTTCTTTTTCGGCATTGGAGGTGATCAGCCAGGGCGTGTAATTGGGAAAAATCAGTTCCAGCGGATGTTCTTTAAAGGTCATGACTCCGGTTTTGCAACCCAATTGTTGTCCGATTTTTTTTGTTTCTTCCAGCAAGGCCTGGTGTCCTAAATGGACCCCGTCAAAGAAACCCAGAGCTAATACAATTTCTTCACCATGATACGTTTTTGCTGTCATGTTTTACCTCACAATAGTTTTGTCGGTTTAATGTAGTTTCCTTCTTCGTTCAGGACATATCGGCCCATGCCAACAAGCTGTTCGCCATCGTATAACCGCAGAATTTCGCCGGGAGAAAAATTATCCAGAGATTCGCAAATATTCCATTGAAACAGTTTATTCCCATTACGCAGAAAACGACGACCCTGATCAGTAGCCCTTACCGCCTGGTAACCGTCAAGTGAATACGCCAGCGGGTAGAAAAGTGATGCTGGCTGATCCTCGCTGATCCGTTTTTCGATCTCAGCCAGGGTTAAGGCATTAGCAATGCTAAAGGCCCCAACCCGGTGACGGATCAGCTTGCCCATACAGCCTAAGGTTCCCAGGGCAGCGCCGATATCACGACACAGTGAACGAATATAGGTTCCTTTTGAACAGGTGACCATGATTCTGGCTTTTTGAGCGGCTTCATCAAAATCCACCAGGCTGATTTTGGCGATGTGAACCTCCCGCTGCGGGATTTCCACCGTTTCGCTATTTCTGGCATAGTGATAGAGTTTTTTGCCGTTGACCCGAATCGCTGAATAGATTGGCGGCTGCTGGCAGATATCACCCGTAAACTGGGGCAGGATCTTTTTAAACAGGTTGCAGTCGATCCGTTTTTCGCTTTTGTCAATGATGGTTCCTGATAAATCACAGCTATCCGTCGCCATACCCAACACCACTTCAGCTTCGTAAACCTTCTCGTGGTCAGTGATGTATTCGACCATTTTGGTCGCATGACCGACACATAAAACCAGTACCCCCTCGGCGTCGGGATCCAAGGTGCCGGTGTGACCGATTTTTTTTGTTTTTAAAATCTTGCGGGCTTTAAATACTACATCATGGGAGGTCATTCCCGGCTCTTTATAAACATTGAGATAACCCGTATAACTTTTAAGCTTCTCCATTTTGACTTGCACAAACCTCCATCAGATCGCGTTTAAGTTGCAAAAGATCACCGCTGAAATTAAAGCCGGCAGCCCGTTCATGTCCGCCTCCACCATATTTCAAGGCAATTTCATGGATATCATAAGGGAATTTGGCCCGCAAAGAAACCCGATATTCACCGGGATCAACTTCTTTTAACAGCGCTGTAATGGCCACACCAATGGTATTTTGACCCAAATTGGCGACATCGTCGGTAATATTAATGGTCCCGCCAAATTTTTCGATGGTTTGATGATCGAGGATCATCATGGCGATCGGCATGCTGTCAAGTATTTCCAATGAATGAATCGCTGCTCCAGTCATTTTCATCTGATTAATACTCTTCTGGGTGTGCAGTCTTTTGGAAAGATGGGCATAATTGGTTTTGATGGCATACAATTGACTGGCAATTAAATGGGTCTCAACCGTCACATTGGAATACTGAAAACTGCCGGTATCGGTGGTAATCCCGGTGAAAATGGCATCCGCCATTTCCTCATCGAAAACCACATCAAGCCCCCGCAGAATCCGAAAGACAATTTCAGCCGTTGCTCCGGTGATTTCGACAAAATTCAAATCACCATAATGAGCATTGCTTTTATGGTGGTCAATCACCAGTCGGGTTTTAGCCGGCGGCATTTCGGCCGGGGCAAAGGCAAAACTGCTGCTGGAGCAGTCAAGATAGACGATGACATCATAGCGCTCCTGCAGATTTTTGTTAAAGTGCTCAATTTCATCAAAAAAAACCAGTTTGTCCTCAAGCGGCAGATCGATATAATAGTCAACCGTTTTGCCAAGCCACTTCAACCCCTTGCCCATCGCCACTGCCGAGCCAATTGCATCGCCATCGGGTTTTTGATGCAGCAGGATCAAAAAACTTTGATTTTTCTGAAAACAAGCTAATATTTCGTCAGGAATTCTCTTCATGTTGTTCCTTAACTTCTTTATCGTCTTTTAAACTTTGTAAAATCGATTCGATGTGCATGCCATATTCAATTGAATTGTCAATTTCAAAGCTCAGAGCCGGCACTGAATGCACGGTAATGACGTGACCCAGGCTCGATCTCAGAAAGCTCTTGGCATTATTCAGTAATTCGAGGACAACCTTCTTTTGACGTTCATCACCCAGAATACTGACATAAACGGTCGCGGTTTTTAAATCCGGAGCCGCTTTAACCCGGGTAATGCTGACATTGCTGTCTTTAATCCGGGTATCTTTCATTTTATGAATAATGATGAGACTCAATTCTCTTTGAATCAAGCCGTTGATTTTTTCATTGCGATGAGATGCCATGTTCTTTTACCTCCTTCGTCAGAAAGATCGGCTTGCGCTTATCTTTCGATTTTTTCCATGGTAAAGGCTTCGATGTTATCGCCAACTTTTAAATCGTTGTATTTTTCGATACCAATACCACATTCATAGCCGGTATTTACTTCTTTGACATCATCTTTAAAACGACGTAACGAAGCGATTTTTCCTTCTAATATGACGATGCCATCGCGAATAATCCGGACGTCATCATTTCGGTTGATTTTTCCTTCGGTAATATAACAGCCCGCAATGGTACCGATACTGGGGATTTTAAAGACCTCCCGGATTTCGGCATTACCCATAATTTTTTCACGGAATTCTGGGGCCAGCATCCCTTCCATGGCTTTTTTGATATCCTCAACTGCATCGTAGATAACCCGATAGAGACGAATATCGACTTCTTCGGTTTCGGCCAATTTGATCGCATTTTTATCCGGCCGGACATTAAAACCAATGACAATCGCATTCGAGGTGGCAGCCAGCATCACATCCGTTTCATTAATGGCGCCAACAGCGCCATGGATAATATTCAGGCGGACAGCTTCATTATCCAATTTTTCGAGAGATTGTTTGATCGCTTCAATTGACCCCTGCACATCGGCTTTAATGATAATGTTAACGTCCTGAATATTGCCGTCCTGAATCTGACTAAACAGATCGTCAAGGGAAATATTGGAACGACGCTGACGCTCGCCCTTTTGCATTTCTTTTCGTTTTTCAGCCAATTGACGAGCTTCTTTTTCATTCTCCAACACGATAAAATCGTCACCCGCCACCGGAATGTCAGACAACCCGGAAATTTCCACCGGTGTTGACGGACCGGCTTTTTTCAGACGCTTGCCCTTATCATCAATCATCGTTCGAATCTTCCCATAGGTCGTTCCCGAGATAATCGAATCCCCAACATGCAAGGTCCCCTGCTGCACCAGTAGGGTTGCCACTGCCCCTTTACCGCGTTTGATCTGGGATTCAATCACACTGCCCCGGGCTTCACGGCCAGGATCAGCGGTCAGTTCTTCCATTTCCGACATCATAATGATCATTTCCAACAGGGAATCGATTCCTTCACCGGTTTTGGCTGAGACGTTAACAGCGATGGTTTCACCACCCCATTCTTCAACAACCAGATTATATTTTGTTAACTCCTGCTTGACCCGCTCCGGATCGGCTCCGGGCTTATCAATCTTATTGATCGCCACCAGAATTGGCACACCGGCGGCCTTGGCATGATTAATCGCTTCGACTGTTTGTGGCATTACCCCGTCATCAGCAGCTACGACGAGCACAGCAATGTCAGTGATTTGGGCACCCCGAGATCGCATCGCCGTAAAGGCTTCATGGCCCGGTGTATCGATGACCGTAATGGCATGATTATTAATATTTACGGTATAAGCCCCAATATGCTGGGTGATCCCACCGGCTTCACCGGCAATGACATTGGCTTTTCGAATCCGGTCAAGCAGGGAAGTTTTACCATGATCGACATGGCCCATAACGGTGACCACCGGGGGCCTTGGAATTTCGTTTTCGCTTTCTTCTTCGTCGTATTCTTCCAGAATTTTTGAAACAACGTCTTCGATCTTGATCGCTTCAACTTCAAAGCCCAACTCCGCAGCAACGATGGCCGCCGTTTCAAAATCAATCTCCTGATTGATGCTGACCATCGTGCCCGCCAGCATTAAGGTTTTGATAATTTCGGTTGCACTGATATCCAGCACATCGGCTAATTCACCAACCGTTAAAATTTCAGGAATCTCAAAGGTCTGGTTCAGTTGTACCGATTTCTTTTTTTCGTCTTTGATTCGTTTGTAAACACTTCGGGCCGTTTTTTCTTTTTTACTGTGGTCCCGAACCTTGGGCTGCTGACCTTGATTCCCGGAAGCTGGTCGTCTTTTATCATCAGTTTTTTTAGGCCCATTGCCACCCGATTTTTGTTGATTTTTTTGTGGTGGTCGTTGTGCTGGCTGAGTTGTTTTTTTGGTATCAGCACTCGCTTTGGGGGCAGCCTGATCGGCACTGGTCTTCGGGTTTTCTTTAACCGGCGCTTTCTTCGATTCTGCTCCCAGCTCTGCTTGATACTTATTTTTATCGAATTTTTCTTCGAATTCGGTAATTTGCTGATCAGTCAGGGCGCTCATATGGTTTTTTACAGGAATATTGTACTTATTTAAAATGCTTACGAAATCTTTGCTTGGAATATTATATTTTTTAGCTAAGTCGTATACTCTTAATTTTGACATATTATTCCTCCCTTCAATATTTTAATTATTTCATTTGTTTTTTCTCTGACAGTTGCTGGCGAACAATCTCGACAACATCACTTTCTACTTTTCTTTTAAATGCCCGTTCCAGGTAATTTTTATTCAGGAACTGCTCCACACAGGCTTCGGACTGGCAAACATAAGCACCGCGTCCGTTGGCCTTTCCGGTAGGATCAAAAAAAATCTCACCCGATTTATCTGATACAATCCTGAATAAGTCTCGTTTATCAAATTTGGAATGGCATATGACACAGGTTCGCTGTGGAATCTTTTTCATTGTACCTCCCTGACCTTGCATAGTTAAGCATTATAGCATAAAACGCCATCATATTGATTAAACCTTTAATTTTCCAGATCCAAAGCCTCTTCAAATAAAGAATCTGGCTCTAAAACCGCTTCGTCGATTAGCTCGCGCGCTGCTTCGGATTCAAGTTCCTCTTTTAACTCCAGTAAAATATCCTCGGTTAAGGCGCTGCTGTGATTGGCCGATTCTTGATGTTTGCTGACATAGTCAATTTTACTTTTAATGTCAATCTTCCAGCCGGTCAGTTTTGCGGCCAGACGGACATTTTGACCTTCCTTGCCAATAGCCAGCGATAATTGATAGTCATCGACAATCGCCACCGCAGATTTTTCATCGGGATTGGCGATGATTTCGACGACTTTGGCCGGACTTAAGGCGTTTGACAGGTACTCTTCAACCGAATCACTCCACTTGATCACATCAATTTTTTCACCCTGCAGTTCGTTGATAATATTCTGAACCCGAACGCCCTTTTGACCGACACAGGCACCAACCGGGTCAATACTGGGATCATTGGCTTTGACAGCCACCTTGGTACGGGAACCCGCTTCTCGGGAAATTGAGACGATATCGACAATCCCATCAAAGATTTCCGGCACTTCGGATTCGAACAAGCGCTTGACCAACCCCGGATGGGTTCGCGAGACATTGACTTGGGGCCCTTTGGTGGTTTTTTTAACCATCAGCACATAAACCTTTAAGCGCTGATTAACCGCATAGTTCTCCCCGGGTGTCTGTTCCGATGGTAACATGACGGCTTCCAGTTTTCCTATCTCGACATAAACAATCCCTTTTTCAATCCGTTTGATAATTCCGGTTAACACTTCATCCTGACGCTTGAGATAATCATCGTAGATAATATTGCGTTCCGCTTCTTTGATCCGCTGGATAATCAATTGTTTGGCATTCTGGGCGGCAATTCGCCCGAAATCCCGGGGTCTGACTTCTTTTCTGAAAAAGTCACCGATCACATAGTTGCTGTCAACTTCCCGGGCTTTTTCCAGAGAAATCTGACTGTGATCATTCTCCGGTACTTCAACGATTTCTTTTAACGCAAAAACTTGAATATCACCATTTTCCCGGTCAATGTTAATCTCCACATTATGAGAATTTCCATAATTCTTTTTATATGCGGTTGTGATGGCCGCCTCAATTGCTTGAATTAATTCTTCTTTATCAATTGATTTTTCTTCTTGAATTACATCCAGAGCGCGTATAAACTCCTGATTCATATTGGTTTTCTCCGCCTTCCGTTTTATTCAGCCGATGGAAGAGATTTAAAATTCAACTCATCCAACCGATTTGCTTTTGCGATCTTACTGTTTTCCAGTGTCAGCATTTCACCCGTTTCCAACTCAAGGGTCAGTTCCTCAGTATTATATGATTTTAATACCCCTTCGATATCCTTTTTCCCATTAAGCGGTGCAAAAAGGTGGACAGCAATTTTTTTATCCAGATTTGCTAAAAAATGTTTCTCTCTTTTCAAGGGCCGATCCATCCCCGGGGACGATACTTCTAAAAAATAGCTCTGTTCGATCGGATCTTTTTCGTCAAGCAATTCACTGATCGGTCGGCTGACTTTCTCACAATCATCCAATGAAATCCCATTTTCGGAGTCGATAAAGAGGGTCAGGCACCAGTCTTTTCCTCGTTTTTCGAAGGTCAGATCGGTTAATTCATAACCAAGCGACTCAACAACTGGCGCAGTTAATTCTTCTAAAAAGAATTCTTTCGATACTTTTTTCATACTTTTTCCTTTTTAATTCATTATTTATCTTAAATTATGAGCGTTGGTTTTTCGCAGCAGTTCATGATAGCTACTCGAAAAATAGTTAAGAGTGGGTCTCCCCACTCTTAATGAAATACTATCTAATTGAATAAACAATTAACGAAATCATATCCTGAAAAACAATTAAACCTCTAAAATTTCCGCTTCTTTTTCTTTTAGAATGGCATCAATGTTTTTAATCTCTTCGTCCGTAACCTTCTGAATCTCTTTTTCACCTTGTTTCAAATCGTCCTCGGTGATCAAGCCTTCTTTCTGGCCGTCTTTGAGCTCCTGAATGGCGTGTCGACGAATGTTTCGCATCGCAACCTTACATTCTTCGCCGTATTTTTTCACCAGTTTAACCAGCTCTTTACGTCGCTCCTCGGTTAACTGGGGAATCAGCAAGCGAATGATTTTTCCATCGTTGGAAGGATTAAAACCCAGGTCAGATTTCAGAATACCTTTTTCAATGGCTGGAATTGCCGTAGCATCATAAGGACTCACGACGATCATTCGCGGCTCAGGCGTACTGATGTTTGCTAATTGATTTAACCCGGTTGGAGCGCCGTAATAATCAACCATGACCTTATCAAGAATTCGCGGATTGGCTCGGCCAGCCCGCAGACTTCCCAGACTTTCATTAAGGTTTTTTAGGGCTTTATCCATTTTTTCATTAGCTGTCGCTTTAATCTCATTTACCATCTTCTATACCTCCTGAATAATTGTTCCGATTTTTTCGCCCATGATCGCACGTAAAATATTTTTCGGTTCATTTAAACCAAACACTAGAATAGGAATGTTATTATCCATACATAAGGATGTCGCGGTTGAATCCATGACCTTTAAGCCCTGATTTAGCACATCGATATATGATAATTCAGAATAGCGGATTGCATCCGGATTAACCAGCGGATCTGAATCGTAGACGGCATCAATACTTTTGGCCAAAAGGATAATTTCAGCATCAATTTCAGCCGCTCGCAGCGCCGCCGTCGTATCGGTCGTGAAAAAGGGATTTCCGGTGCCGCAAGCGAAGATGACTACTCTTCTTTTTTCAAGATGACGGACAGCTTTTCTACGGATATAAGGCTCGGCAATTTGTTTCATTTCGATCGCTGTCTGAACCCGCACCGGGACTTCCATCTCCTCCAGAACATCCTGTAACCCCAGAGCATTGATACAGGTGGCCAGCATCCCCATGTAGTCGGCCGTCGATTTATCCATTCCTTCGCCGCTGCGACCCCGCCAGAAATTACCGCCACCGACAACAATGGCAATTTCGATCCCCAACTCAAAGACTTCTTTGATCTGGGTACAGATTGATTGCACTGTTGGTGTATCGATACCATGACCGGCACTACCGGATAAAGCTTCACCGCTTAATTTAATGATGACACGTTTATATTTCGGTTCCAAAAACACTCCCCCTTTCATTTTTTATATTATATCGTAACGCATAACAATTTACAATCTTAACAACGGTAAAAAAAGAACACGAATGTGTTCTTTTTCAGCATTTATGCGTTTAATTGCTTAGCTACTTCTTCGGCAAAGTTCTCTTCTTTTTTCTCTAAACCTTCGCCCATCTGGAATCGGGCAAAGCGTCGGATTTTGACATTTTCGCCGATTGTCATGATTTGTTCTTTAACCAGATCTTCAATCGTCAAATCAGGATTTTTAACAAAAGGCTGTTCTAAAAGACAGATTTCTTTGTAGTATTTACTGACCCGGCCTTCAACCATTTTATCGATGATTTTTTCTGGTTTGCCTTCGTTTAATGCTTGCGCCCGAAGAATTTCTTTTTCTTTTTCGAGTTCTTCTGTTGGCACTTCTTCTTTGGTTACATATAAAGGATTGGCGGCTGCAATGTGCATGGCAACGTCTTTAACAAAGTTCTTAAAACCTTCGTTTTTAGCGACGAAATCAGTCTCACAGTTGATTTCAACCAGCACACCAATTTTTCCACCCATGTGAATATAGGATTCAACGATACCTTCAGCGGCAACCCGACCCGCTTTTTTGTTGGTTGCTGCCAGTCCTTTTTCTCTTAAAAAGACCATTGCATCTTCGATATTTCCATTCGTTTCGACTAAGGCTTTTTTGCAGTCCATCATCCCGGCACCGCTTTTAGCACGTAATTCTTTTACTAATTTTGCGTCCACTTCGTTCCTCCTGATCTTTTATGATAAATTTATTCTACTTCAGTAACTTCTTCAGCATCAGCGTCGACTTCAACTTCTTCGACTACTACTGGAGCTACTTCAATTTCTTCTTCAACTTGCTCGCCCTGTCGTCCTTCAATAATCGCATCTGAAATAACAGAAAGGATTAAAGCAACTGCCCGAATCGCATCATCATTACCAGGAATAATATAGTCGATTTCGTCAGGATCACAGTTCGTATCAACGATCCCGATAATTGGAATACCCAATTTTTTAGCTTCGGCAATGGCAATTCGTTCTTTTTTAGTATCAATGACAAAAATTGCGCCAGGAACACCCTTCATATCTTTGATGCCGCCCAAGAATTTTTGTAATCTTTCACGCTGACGTTTCAGCTGGATAACTTCTTTTTTGGGCAGCAGGTCAAAGGTACCATCTTCTTCCATTTGTTCCAGCTCATTTAAGCGCTCGATTCGTTTGCTGATGGTGCCAAAGTTTGTTAAGGTTCCACCTAACCAACGGTGATTAACACAGTAGCTGCCACTACGTTTTGCTTCTCGCTCAATACTGGTCTGAGCCTGTTTTTTGGTGCCGACAAAAAGAATTTCTTCGCCGTTTTCAGCCAGTTCTTTAACAAAATTATATGCTTTTTCAATTCGCTTTACCGTTTGTTGCAAATCAATGATATAAATACCATTTCTTTCGGTGAAAATATATGGAGCCATCTTTGGATTCCATCGTCTTGTCTGGTGCCCAAAATGCACCCCTGCTTCTAATAATTGTTTCATTGAAACACATGCCATAATTCTATTCCTCCTTGGTTTTTCCTCCACTCTCATCAATCAAGAACATCAACCAGCAAACCGGCACCTGATGCCTCTCAGAGAATGTGTGTAATTGCATACCAATATATAATAACATAGTCAATTAATTTGCACAAGTATTTTTTTGTTTTAGAGTAAATATTTTTTGTAGTTATCCCGCTTTTCGGAGATATTAAAAACGCGTTCGACATATTTCAAGTCAATTGTAAAATCATCCTGTTCGTAATCCGAAGCATAAAAGGAGATTTCTTCCAGCAATTTTTCCATTACGGTATGCAAACGCCGAGCGCCAATGTTTTCATCCTCCTCATTTTGCAGATAGGCAATTTTGGCAATATACCGGACTGCATCCTCTTCAAAAATCAGGTTGACATCCTCGGTTAAAAGCAGCTGCTGATATTGTTTGATTACCGAATTTTCGGTATGGGTCAGAATTTCAATAAAATCTTCCTCGGTCAAGCTATCGAGATGAACGCTGATCGGAAAACGCCCCTGCAACTCGGGGATCATGTCGGATATTTTTGAAATATGAAAAGCACCGGCCCCGATAAATAAAATAAAATCGGTTTTAATCGGTCCGTATTTGGTATTGACGGTACTGCCCTCAACAATTGGCAGGATATCCCGCTGCACCCCTTCGCGGGACACATCGGGTCCATGGCTGTTGCCGGTGCCAATGATCTTATCGATTTCATCAATAAAAATAATCCCGTTCTGTTCAGCTTCTTTAATGCCCTGCTCATTGACCTGATCCATGTCAATCAGTTTCTGCGCTTCTTGATTAATCAGGATTTTTCGAGCTTCAGAAATTTTGACATTCTTCTTTTTTTTCTTTTGGGGCAGAAAATCACCGAGGATATCATTCATGTTGAAGGACATACTGTCGCTGTTCATCCCCTGCATAATGCCAATGGTTTTGGAGCCATCATCGTCGACTTCAATCACAATCATCTGGTCTTCCAGCAAACCGGCTGACAATTCCTTTGACAGGGCATCCCGTTTTTCTTTTTTGGTCTGTTCCTTTTCCGTATCAGCTTCCAATTCTGCTAATGTCGGGGTTGTCGGTGGTGCTGGTTTCATAAAGATATCGAAGGGCGTTTTCAAGGTTTCTTTTATTTTTTTTGAAGGCACCAGAATATCGAGAATGATTTCATTGGCATTCTTTTGTGCTTCGGCATAAACCTCTTTCATTTTATCCTGCTGGACATTGCGAATCGCCGTGTTAACGAGATCCCGGACCATTGATTCGACATCCCGTCCAACATAGCCAACCTCCGTAAATTTTGTAGCCTCAACCTTAATAAACGGTGCTCTGACCAGTTTGGCCATTCTTCTGGCAATTTCGGTTTTGCCCACCCCGGTTGGTCCGATTAAGATGATGTTTTTAGGCGTGAACTCGTCAATCAGATCAGCCGGCAATAGCGAACGGCGATAGCGGTTTCTGATGGCCACGGCTACCGCTTTCTTAGCCGACTCCTGACCAATAATATAACGATTTAATTCCGCCACGATTTTTTTTGGTGTTAATTCTTTCATCACTCTTCTTCCGTTTCTATAATACTTCAACAGAAATATTATTGTTAGTAAACACACATATTTCCGAAGCGATTTTCAAGGATTCATAGACCATTTCTTTGGCGCTGAGATTTGAATGACTTTTTAACGCCCGAGCGGCCGCGAGGGCATAAGACCCACCTGAGCCAATGGCCGCCACATCAT
>CAZEBY010000010.1:0-48818 GCA_964510565.1 uncultured Lachnospiraceae bacterium
CCATTAATTCCGGGGTTGATTTTACCTGTGTTTTTTGTTTTAATGACCAGACTGCACTTGGGGCGATTCGCTGTGCCGAAGAAATGGGCAAAAAAATTCCTGAAGACATCAGCATCTGTGGCTTTAACAATTTCTGGATTGCGGAATGGACTAGACCGCAGATTACCACAGTAGCTCAGCCGATGTACGATATCGGTGCGATTGCCATGCGAATGCTGATCAAACTGTGCGAAAAAGATGGCGACCGGACCGTAAAAAATGTTTATGTACCGCATGAGGTTCATATTCGTGGTTCTGTTACTGAGATTAAGAAATAGATAGGGTGTTCATGAAATACATTGATTGGAAAGAAACTGATCCGCATATCAATTTGGCCTTTGAAGAGTATGTGTTTAACCAAATGGATAAAAACGAAAATTATTTTCTGCTGTGGCAAAATAATAATGCCGTGATTGTCGGAAAACACCAGAATACCATTGAGGAAATCAATCAGGAGTACGTCAAGGAAAATGACATTAAGGTCGTTCGTCGACTTTCTGGAGGTGGGGCAGTTTATCATGATTTGGGAAATCTCAACTTCACCTTTATCGTCAATGAAGATGGGAAGGAACAGTTTAACTTTCAAACCTTTACCCGCCCCCTGGTAGAAGCGCTTAAAACGCTGGGGGTCAATGCAGAATTCAACAGCCGTAATGATCTTGCCATCGATGGGAAAAAGTTTTCCGGCAACTCTCAGTATGCCAAACGGGGGCGGATCCTGCACCACGGCACGATCCTGTTTAATTCAAATCTGGCTACCATCCAAAGTGCTTTAAAAGTAAAAAAGGACAAGATTGAATCGAAGGGGATCAAATCGGTCAAAAGTCGGGTCACCAACATTGTCGACTATCTGGATGAAGAATACACCCTGGAAGATTTTAAGACAGCTTTGCTAAAAGCGATGTTTGAAAATGACAATTTGGAAATGATCACCCTTTTAGAAGAAGAAATCCAGGCGATTGAACAGTTGAAAACAGAAAAATATGCAACCTGGGATTGGAATTATGGAAAATCACCCCGGTATAATTTGCGAAAAGAAAGAAAATGCGACTTTGGTCTGATTACAGTTTTGCTTCAGGTTGAAAAGGGCGAAATCAAAGAGCTTCACTTTTATGGCGATTATTTTGGCAATGGGGACATTCAGGAACTGGAAACTCTACTGATTGGGGTTAAACCAACTGAGGAAGTGTTGTCAGAGATCCTCAAAGAGGTAGTGCTGACTGATTATATCAATGGGTTGGATGTAAAGACTTTAATTGACTTAATACTATATTAAATGCAGCAATCAGGCATTGGAATAGCTGGTCAGCGTGATTGAGTTAAATCATACTGCGTTGACCAGTTTTTTCTATTGAGTCTGAAGAAAGGAAGTTCATTGGAATCAAATATTACACGGCTTAATTACCATGGCAAAGAATTGATTTTGATTGGGACGGCTCATGTTTCCAAAAACAGCGTCGAAGAGGTTCGGGAAACCATAAAAAACGAACAGCCGGATTCCATCTGCATCGAACTGGATCAGCAGCGCTACGAGGCCATTAACCAGAAAGACAAATGGTCCAATACGGACTTGGTTCAGATTATCAAAAGCAAACGGGCGGGTTTTATGTTTGTCAATATTCTGTTGTCCAACTACCAGCGTAAGCTGGCCGAACAATTCGGAATTGAATCCGGCCAGGAAATGATGGAAGGAATCACTTGTGCTAAAGAGTACGGAGCGGAGCTGGTGCTGGCTGATCGCAGCATCCAGATTACCTTTAACCGAATCTGGCGCGGCTGCAGTTTGTGGGAAAAGGTTAAGGTGCTTTTCTCGATTATTCTCAGTGTGGTGGATGACGAAGAAATAACCGAAGAAGATCTTGAAAATCTAAAATCCGATGATATGCTGACCGCAGCGCTTTCAGAAATGGGCTCGGCTTTTAAAGGGGTTAAAAAATACCTGGTCGATGAGCGTGATCAGTACCTGGCTTATAAAATCAAGAATGCTCCGGGTGATAAGGTCGTGGCCGTTCTAGGTGCTGCCCATGTGCCGGGGATCAGGGAGGAAATATTTAAAGACCAGAATATCACTGAGCTTGAGGTTGTTCCACCGAAGTCCAGTGTGGGCAAGGTAATCGGCTGGATGATTCCGATCCTTTTGCTGGCGCTGATTGTCGTAACCTTTATTGTGAGCCCCAGCTCCGGCTGGGAACAGGCTAAGAACTGGGTTCTCTGGACCGGTCTGCTGGCAGCCCTGGGAACACTTGTGGCCGGTGGGCATATGCTCTCGGTGTTGACCGCTTTTGTAGCGGCTCCGATTACGACTCTCCATCCCTTGCTGGCGGCCGGATGGTTTGCTGGAATGACCGAAGCGCACTTCCGCAAGCCCAAGGTGGAAGATTTTGAGTCGCTGCCAAAAGATCTCGGGAGCATTAAAGGCCTCTGGCGCAATAAGGTAACCAAGGTACTGATGGTGGTGGTGTTTGCCAATCTGGGAAGCAGTATAGGAACCTGGCTGGGTGGCCTTAATATTATCGGGATTTTCATTAATACCTTTTCTTGAGGAGTGAATAAGGCTTGCTTTATGATGTTTAAATATGCATGAGGTTTTAAAAAAACTTGTTAATGTTTACAAAATAATATATAATTAACACCATTAGGAATCTGAAAGGAGAAGACTATGAAAAGTAAATTTGTAAGTTTTTCACTGGTTGTGGTACTGTTATCGGCACTAGTTTTGACAGGTTGTTCTTCAGGACAGGCAAAACCAGCTGAAGACGCTTTAGCGGATGGCGTCTTAAGTGTTGGTGTGGATGATACCTATCTGCCAATGGAATTCAGAAATGACCAAAATGAACTGGTTGGTTTTGATATTGACTTCGCTAACGCCCTGGCAGAAGAATTAGGGGTTAAAGTGGAATTTGAGACAGTGGCCTGGGATGGTATTTTTAATGGCTTAAACGCTAAACAATATGATGCCATCATTTCCAGCACCAGTGTAACACCAGAACGTATTGAGGGCTTTAGCATGAGTGATCCATACGTTGCGAACGGGATTGTCATTGTTTCAAGAAAAGATGCAACTCCCGTTAAGACTTTCAAAGAACTGGCAGGAAAAACTCTGGGTGCCCAAATTGAAACCACAGCAGATATCGCCGCTGAAAAATTAAAGATTGATGAAAACGTCAATGTTGAGATTAAAAAATTCGACGGCATGCTGGATGCATTTGCAGCTCTGCAGGGAAAACAAATCGATAACGTCATTACTGACGTTGGGGTTGCGATGTACTATGTAGCTCAAAACCCGGATCTCTATGTTGTCAGCTCGGATGTCTTAACCAATGAACCAATTGGAATAACATCTCGCTTAGCTGATACGGTCACCACCGAAAAGTATAATGAAGCCATTAAAGCTCTACAGAAGAGCGGTAAAATGACAGAAATTTCGATGAAATGGTTCGGTCAGGATATGACAAAAGATATTGATACTGAACTCGTTGTTATTGAATAAGCGCATCTAAAACTGAATAAATCAATAGAATAGGACTTGGTACAGTTGCTGTGACAAGTCCTGTTCATCTGTTTACAGGGCGGAAAATTATTTGGATAATATTTAGAGGCAATTCGGCAGATTTTCGGGAGAAAGAAAACGGTCCGGTATGTTTTTATAATTTAGTATTAGCAGATGTTCATGAGGGTTGTAGACAAAGTCATTAAGCTGTTAATGTCTTTTTCAGTGATGTATTATTAAAATTAAGCATGGTTGAAAAAGGCTTTGTCTGCAGTCTGGCATGGTCAGTTTTCAAATTTTTATGACGAAGGGAAGATCAACGTGTTAAATGAAACCCAATTATGGGCAATTTTTGATGGGACTATTGTAACTCTAGAAATTGCAGTTGTAGCGATTATTTTTGGTGCGATTTTCGGCGTAGTTGTTGCGCTGGGGAGACTTTCCAAAAATAAGGTAGCCAATGCGGTATCTTGGCTGTATATCTGGTTTTTTAGAGGAACGCCGTTATTGCTCCAATTATTTATTATTTTTTATGCCATCCCGATTATCTATCTGGATGCAACCGGCATTACATTTGAAGTCAATCCAATGATTGCTGCCTTTGTGGCCTTTTCTTTAAATGCCACCGCTTATCTTGCAGAAATTATTCGAGCTGCTATTGAATCCATCGATGGTGGACAAATGGAGGCTTCAAAGGCTTTAGGAATGAGTTATCGTCAGGCGATGACAAAAATAATTATTCCCCAAACCTATAAAAGACTTGTTGCGCCTTTGGGCAACGAGTTGATTATGTTGCTGAAAGACACATCACTTGTATCGACGATTGCATTATTTGACTTATTAAGGACAACAAAAACAATGGCAAGCGCAACCGGATCATGGGTTTACTACATTTATGCAGCCGTCATTTATCTATTCTTAACAACTATTATCCAAGTAGTATTTGATAAGATGGAAAAGAAATTGGGAATTTACGAAAGATAGGGAAATAAATATGAGTATGGTAAAATTAGTGAACGTACGAAAATCTTTTGGAGATTTGGAAGTGCTCAAGGGTGTCAATCTTGAGGTTACGCAAGGCGAAGTCGTCTGCATTATCGGTGCCAGCGGCTCAGGAAAAAGTACCATGTTACGTTGCCTCAATCATCTGGAGCGGATATCCGAAGGAGAAATCTATATTGAAGATGTACTCTCGGATAAACGGGCCAACAATAAGGACTTGATGAAAATTGACCCGGTTACAGTACAGTCATTGTGTACCGATTTGGGCATGGTTTTTCAAAACTTCAATTTGTTTCCCCATCTGACGGTGATGGAAAATGTCACGATTGCCCCGCTGATTGTCAAAAAAGCGAATAAACAAATCGCCGAAGCCAGAGCGCTGGATCTGTTAAATATGGTTGGATTGTCAGAAAAGAGGGACGAATATCCTTCACGTCTTTCAGGCGGACAGCAGCAACGGGTGGCGATTGCCCGAGCATTGGCGATGGATCCTAAAATTATGCTGTTTGATGAACCAACATCAGCCCTCGATCCTGAACTTGTTGGCGAAGTACTGGCAACCATGCGGCAACTGGCTGAAAAGGGGATGACGATGCTGATTGTAACCCACGAAATGGGTTTTGCCCGGGAAGTGGCCGATCGGGTTATTTTTATGGATGGTGGTGTCATCTGCGAAGAGGGGACTCCAGAAGAAGTCTTGCTTAATCCGAAAGAAGAGCGCACTAAAAGCTTTCTCAATAAAATTTTATAAACGATTCTTAAAAAATTGTCATATTGGCAATTTTTTTTTATTTGCTTTACAATTCATGTCATGGTACAATCAACACATGCAAATTTTTGGAGGGATCAAAATGTTACTGGCAAATTATCATGTTCATTCAGATTATTGCGATGGCAAGAATACCCTTGAAGAAATGGTGGTTGCTGGCATTGCTGCAGGCCTTACAAGTATAGGCTTATCAAGCCACTTCCCATTGCCATTTCCTAATGACTGGACAATGAAAGCAGAGAACCTGGAGAACTATTTTAATGATATCAAAAACCTGAAAGAAAAATATGCATCTGAAATTGAACTTTACTGCGGCATGGAAATCGATTTTTTCGTCGACCGACAGGATATCAGCGATCTGGCCAGAATGGCATTGCCCCGGTTGGATTACTCGATCATGTCGATTCATACCTTGGGAAAAACTACCGGGGACGATGTTTTCTACATCGATGAATCACCACAGGATTTTGAGCGGGGAATCGAAAAATATTATCAGGGCGACAATCAGGCTTTTATTAAAGCGTATTATCAGGGGCTTGAACAGATGGTGACGATCTTTGAACCTGACATCGTGGGGCATATCGATTTAATCAAAAAATTTAACCAGAATAACCGATTTTTTAATGAACTGGATGATTGGTATCGGGAAACCGTTTGTTCCTGTCTGGATGGAATCGCCAAGACAAAATCAAAAATGGAAATTAATACCGGGGCCAATTTGCGGATTCCCGGGGTGGGACGTTATCCCTCTGATTGGATCGTACCGGAAATGAGAAAACGGGATATTCCGATCACAGTCGGCGGTGACAGCCATTCCGTTGCGGGAATTATCTTCGAATATGACCTCGCTGAGTCAAATTTGAAACAATGTGGCTATCATGAATATTGGGTACTAAAAAAAGGCCGATGGGAAGCACAGCCTCTGGGAGTGTAACATGGATAAGCTCGATCGCAATAAAATCCTGTACATTCTCATCGTGCTTGTTTTTTTGGGCGTTTTTTGGGGTTGGTATTACATAAAAGAGAATAGTGCTGCGACAATCAGCATTTCTGATGCTACTCCATTAAAAAATGACAAAAGCGAAAATGGTCAGTCAGCAAAAGCTCAAATGATGGTCCATATTACCGGTGCGGTTAATAAGCCCGGGGTAGTGTCATTAAATCAGGATGCCCGGCTAATCGAAGCTATTGAATTGGTGGGCGGTTTATCAGAAACAGCTGATGCTGATTCCCTGAATCTGGCTCGAAAATTACAGGATGAAGAGAAAATCCACATTCCGGCCATTGGTGAGATGACCAAAACAGAGTCGGCCGGAGAGAATCTGAAAATTAACATCAATACGGCAAGTCTGGAAGAATTGAAAAGCTTGCCTGGCATTGGAGATGTTATTGCTCAGGGAATTATTGATTACCGGGAAAAGAATGGTGGATTCAGACAATTGGAAGAATTAAAGAATGTCACCCGGATCGGTGATAAAATCTACGAAGGTTTATCTGAATTAATTTGCATATGAAAATGGTTACATACAAACAAAATGATAAAAAATTATCAACAAGGTTTAAAATTGCATTTTATCTGTTTACAATAGGGTGATATGTGTTATACTTAATACTGTAAACAGTTAAAGGGGTTGAAGATGGAGTTATCAAACAGACAAAAAGAAATAATCGAAATTGTTAAGCAAAAGCAACCGGTAAAAAGCAACGAAATTTCTGAGCTGTTAAATATCAATCGGGCAACGATACGTCCAGATCTGAAGATATTGACGATGATGGGTATTTTAGAGGCGAAGCGGAAAGTCGGCTATTATTATACGGGGCGATCGCTGCTTCACATTTTGGGAAGCTATATTAAAACCATCAATGTGATGGACATTCAAACGGAGCCAACAGTCGTTGAGGAAACCTCTTCCATCTATGATGGCATTATTACGATGTTTACCAAAAATGCCGGAACCTTGTACGTGGTTGACGGAAAGTATCTGTCCGGGATTGTATCCCGAAAGGATTTTATCAAGGCCATGATTGGAAGAAAAGAGGTAGAATCGCTGCCAATTCCGATGATCATGACCCGGATGCCCAATATTATTTATCTGGAACCGACAGAGTCCGTTTATGATGCAGCCTATAAAACGATGTATTATGAGGTCGAATCGCTGCCGATTGTGACAAAAGAAATTGATAAAAAGGGCGTTCAACGGCTAGTGCTGATAGGAAAGGTATCACGAACAAATATTACCCGCTATGTGGTGAACATGGGAAAAAGTGTTGAAGAATGAGGTAATAACGTGAAAAGCATTGTTATTTTCGTAGTTTCGGATACGCCTACCGATATTGGCGAGCTGCTGGTAAAAGCCGGTACAAGCGTTTTTGAAAACTCTATCCGGGAAGTGCGATTTCATCCCTTTGTGGATGATAAATTGAGTATCGAATATCTGTTGGATTTGGCAAAACAGGAAAATGGTTTAGTCGTGTATCGTTTTGCGACACTGGAATTAAAGCATCATATGGAAAAAGAATCCCAAATAAGGGGGGTGCCCATCTATGATGTGATGGGCTCACTGATGGAGACCTTAAGAAGCATCACCGGCGAGGAACCGGTCAGGAACCTGAAATCAAGTCTGGAACTGGATGCGCATTATTTAAAAAAAATACAAGCCATCGAATTTGCGGTGAAATACGATGATGGCAAAAACACCTCTGACTTGGATCAGGCGGATATTATTTTAATTGGAGTATCCAGATCATCTAAGACGCCGATCAGTATTTATCTGGCCAACAATAATTACAAGGTAGCCAATATTCCACTAATGCCGGAGGTCGAACCACCACCGGAATTATTTGAAATTTCAAATAAAAAAATATTTGGGCTAATTCTGGATCCCAACCATCTGGTGAATATCCGATCAGAAAGAATCCGGGCGATGGGGCTCACGGGAACATCAAATTATGGTAGTTACGAAAGAGTTATGTTGGAGTTAGAAACGGCACAACAACTTTTCGATAAATTAGGGTGTACGGTCATTGACGTCACCTCAAAAGCAATTGAAGAAATTGCAGCGATCATACTAGCAAATATAATCAGGAGGTAGAGGAAATGTCAAAAAAATGGGTTTATTTGTTTAAAGAAGGTAATGCAAACATGAAGGAACTGCTGGGTGGGAAGGGTGCCAACCTGGCGGAAATGACAAACATCGGTTTGCCAGTTCCAGGCGGTTTTACTGTTACCACTGAGGCTTGTACAGAATATTACAATCAGGACAAAAAACTTTCCGATGAGATTGTCGGTCAGATCAATGAGTACCTGAGTATTCTGGAAAAAGAATGTGAAAAAGAATTCGGTAATGCCGATAACCCTTTACTCGTTTCAGTTCGATCTGGAGCTAAGTTTTCGATGCCAGGGATGATGGATACCATCCTGAATCTCGGCCTGAATGACGAAACTGTGGCAGGTATTGCCAAAGCTACGGACAACGAACGGTTTGCCTTTGACAGTTACCGCCGTTTTATTCAAATGTTTGGGGATGTGGTTCAGGAAATTGGCAAAGAAAAATTCGATCATGTGCTGGAAGCCGCCAAAGAAAAGAACGGCTACAAAGATGATACGGAATTGACCGCCGACGATCTCAAAGAAATCGTAGTTGCTTATAAGAAAATCGTTAAAGATGAAACCGGAGAAGATTTCCCGCTCAATCCTAAAGAACAATTATTAATGGCTATTGAAGCGGTATTCAGATCCTGGAATAATAACCGGGCCATCAGCTACCGAAATATGAATGATATTCCCCACGATATTGGTACGGCCGTCAACGTTCAGTCCATGGTTTACGGAAACATGGGAAATGATTGCGGTACCGGGGTGGCCTTTACCCGAAATCCGGCTACTGGACAGAAAAAACTGTTTGGTGAATTCCTGATTAATGCCCAGGGCGAAGATGTTGTGGCGGGAATCCGGACACCAAAAGATATCAATGAACTGCAAGATATTATGCCAGAAGTTTTCAAACAATTCCATGAAACAGCCGAACTATTGGAAAAACACTATAAAGATATGCAGGATATCGAGTTTACGATTGAAAAGAGCAAACTCTTCATGCTTCAAACCCGAACCGGCAAGCGAACTGCCGCTGCTGCCATCTGCGCAGCTGTGGAAATGGTGGAAGAGGGGCTGATTACAAAAGAAGAAGCGGTTCTGCGACTTGATCCGATTGCCCTGGATCAACTGCTACACCCGACCTTTGAAGCAGCTGCGTTAAAAGCGGCAGAACTCCTGGCTACTGGCCTGCCGGCTTCACCAGGCGCTGCCACCGGTAAGATTTACTTCACTGCTGAAGCGGTTTGTACTGCTGTTGCTAACGGCGAAGAAACGCTGCTGGTCAGAAAAGAAACATCTCCCGAAGATATTGAAGGTATGTATGCCGCCAACGGGATTTTAACCGCTCGCGGGGGCATGACTTCCCATGCGGCAGTGGTTGCCCGGGGCATGGGAAAATGCTGCGTGGCCGGATGTGAATCGATCAAGGTCGATGAAGCGGCCAAACAGTTTACTGTTGGCAATCAGGTTTTTAAAGAAGGCGATTATATCTCTTTGAACGGAAGTACCGGTAGTGTTTACAAGGGTGGCATTAAAACCGTTACCCCGGAATTATCAGGACATTTTGGCCAGATCATGGCCTGGTCAGATGAATTTAGAACCTTGAAAGTCCGCACCAATGCCGATACCCCGAAAGATGCGGCGGTTGCCGTTCGTTTTGGCGCCGAAGGTATCGGTCTCTGCCGTACTGAGCACATGTTCTTTGATGAACATCGACTGCCCAGCGTCCGTCGAATGATTCTTTCTGAAACAAAAGAACAGCGGGAAAAAGCCCTGGCCGAAATTCTGCCCATGCAAAAAGAGGACTTCATCGGCATCTACAAAGCCATGGAAGGTCGACCGGTGACTGTTCGTTTGCTAGACCCACCATTGCACGAATTCCTGCCCAAAGAAGCCAAGGACATCGAAACGCTGGCAGCTGATATGGGATTTGATGTGGACGATATGATGACGATCATTCAGGGATTGGAAGAATTCAACCCGATGCTGGGTCATCGTGGCTGTCGTCTGGCGATTACCTATCCTGAAATTGCCGAAATGCAAACCCGGGCCATTATGGAAGCGGCTATTGAAGTCAAAGAAAAAGATGGCTTTAATGTAATTCCGGAAATCATGATTCCATTAATTGGGATTAATGAAGAATTAACTTATCTCGAAAAGGTGGTCAGAAATACGGCCGAATTAATTAAAACTGAGAAAAAATCTGATATCGAATATTTGGTGGGAACGATGATGGAAATTCCCCGGGCCACCCTGATCGCCGATCAGATTGCCGAAACTGCCGAATTCTTCTCATTTGGAACCAATGACCTGACTCAGATGACTTATGGTTTTTCCCGGGATGATGCTGGTAAGTTTATTACTGACTATAAAGACAAAGGTATTCTGCCCAACGATCCCTTCCAGAGCATTGACGTCGAAGGCGTTGGCAAACTGGTTGAAATGGGTGTCACCTTGGGTCGAAAAACCAAGCCGGATCTTAAAATTGGGGTTTGTGGTGAACACGGCGGTGATCCCAAGTCAATTTTCTTCTTCCACAGTGTGGGACTGAGCTATGTTTCCTGCTCGCCATTTAGGGTGCCAATCGCCCGACTTGCCGCCGCCCAGGCTGCTTTAAGCAATAATAACAGTGCCTTTACCGACAAATAAACGATTAAGAAACCCTTCGGGGTTTCTTTTTTTTAGAAAAAGTTCTATAATAAAGAGAAATCATGAATAAAATCATAAAAATAGAAATAGAGGCGAAGCATGAAAATTTTAGTATGTGGCGGGGCCGGATATATTGGCTCGCATGTCGTCAATCGGCTGGTAGTGCAGGGGTACCAGGTTGTGGTGCTGGACAATTTTTCAACCGGCCACCGGGCAGCAGTACCCCAGGCGGGGGTGATTGAAGAAGGGGATATCCGCGATCAGGCTTTTCTCAACCAGGTCTTTAAAGCTCATTCGATTGATTGTGTGATGCATTTTTGCGCCAATTCCCTAGTCGGAGAGTCGATGGCAGAGCCGATTAAATATTATCATAATAATGTCTATGGCACCCTTTGTCTGCTGCAAGCGATGGTGGAACATGGCGTCAAGCGTTTTGTTTTTTCATCCACGGCGGCCGTTTACGGGGAACCCAAACAGAGCCCGATTTCTGAGGACAGCATCAAGAATCCCACGAATACCTATGGGGAGACGAAACTGGCAGTTGAAAAAATGCTGCCGTGGCTGGATCAGGCCCATGGCTTAAAGTCGATGATTTTCCGCTATTTTAATGCTGCCGGAGCCCATCCCAGCGGTACAATCGGAGAAGATCACAATCCCGAAACTCATCTGATTCCGCTGATATTAAAAACAGCTCTGGGACAGCGCGAAAAAATCAGTATTTTCGGGGAAGACTATCCGACCCCGGACGGTAGCTGCATCCGGGATTATATCCATGTGATGGATATTGCCTCAGCTCACATTCTGGGGATGGAAAAACTGCTGGCCGGCGGAGAGAGTCGAGTTTATAATCTGGGGAATGGCAAAGGTTTTTCGGTCAAAGAAGTCGTCGCCAAAACAAAAGCTCTGACTGGCAAAGCCTTTATCGTGGAAGTGGCACAACGAAGAGCCGGAGATCCGGCCGAACTGATTGCCTCATCGCGGAAAGCCCGACAGGAATTGGGTTGGATCCCCGAACATTCAGATTTGGAGAATATCATAAAAACAGCCTGGAAATGGCATCAAAACCACCCCCAGGGCTATGGTAAATAAAATATTGTTTTAAATTAGGGATCATGAAAGAATAGTCATTGATCGTGCTGGTTAGTCTGAAAATGATCAGATAAAAATTAATTAAAATTCCAGGGTGCTGAAATACTCGGCGGCGGTTAGATCCATGGCAGCCAGCAGTTTTTCAATACCCTTTAATTTTACCGAATAGTGCATTTCCACACCAACTTTCTGATTCTCAAGAACTCCGGCTTCCCGGAGTATTTTCAGGTGTTGAGAGAGATTGGCCTGGCTGTAATTAAATAACTGATTCAAGACACATACACATTGGGGTTCCTTCATGAGAAATTTTACGATTTGCAAGCGAACTGGATGTCCCAACGCTTTGAAGATTTTTACTGAAACATCATCAGCATTCATAAATGGCCTCTTTTCTGTTAATCTTCTTTGGTGGTATCATAGAATGTATAGCCCCCAGAGAGATTAAATACGTTTTGAAAGTCGTGGTGTAGTAGGATATTCTGGGTGGCATTACCGGTGATCCCTTTATTGCAGTAGGTGATTACCGGCTTTGACTGATCAAGTTGATCAAGTTTGTGTCGCAGCTCCTGATGGGGGATGCTGATTGCATTGGGCAAATGACCAGAAAAATATTGATTGGATTCCCGGGTATCAATGATCTGATAGCTTTCCCCATGCTTCAGTTTTTTTTTAATTCTTTACCGGTGATGAGTTGACGGCCTTTATTCAGCGCATTATCGAGGATCATCCCAGTATAATGAACCGGATCCTTGGTGGTTGAAAACGGCGGGGCATAGCCCAGATCCAGATTAAAGATTTCGTCGACAGTGGCGCCATAGGTAATCAGGGTCACAAAAACATCCAGTCGTTTATCAACGCCTTCATAGCCGATGATCTGAACCCCTAAAAGTTTTTGGGTAGCCCGATCGGCGATAGCTTTGATCAGCATTTCCCGACCACCATAATAACCCGGCTTATCGGGCTTGATATTATGGACAACCTCGACATCATGTCCTTCGTTACGGGCTTCGGCTTCGGACAAGCCGGTGCTGCCGATGCTGAGATCAAAGACTTTAAAAATACCGGTGCTGAGGTTGCCCGGGTAAACCACGTGGCTGCCGGTAATATTATCGCCGCAGATTCGGCCAGTTTTGTTGGCTGTTGAGCCCAGTGGACGATAATGAGGTTTTTGGGTGATGACAGACCAGGTTTCAATACAGTCGCCGCAGGCATAGATATCGGTATCAATGGTCATCATTCGCTCATCAACCCGGATGGCTCCGGTCACACCAAGCAGTAAACCCGCCTCCCGGGCCAGAGTTACATTGGGCTTCACCCCGGTGGCGACAATGATCATTTGCCCAGGAATCAGCGTACCGTCTTCTAAGATCACTCCCAAAGGAGTGGCTTCGACAACATTGGCATTTTTCAGTACGGGAATATCTTTTTGGTCGAGCAGTTTTTCGAGATAGAGAGACATATCTTCGTCAAGGTTGGGGGTCAGCTTGCTGGCCCGTTCCACCAGGGTTACCTTTATTCCACATTCCATCAGGTTTTCCATGACTTCAAAACCAATAAAGCCGGTTCCCACCACCACGGCGGTTTTAGGATGATAGCTGTTCATAAAGGTTTTGATTTTCAAGGCATTCTGGACATTCCTAAGGAAAAAAACATTGTCCAAATCGATTCCCTTGATCGGCGGAACAAAGGCCTGGGCACCAGTACTGATAATCAATTTGTCGTAGGAGTCTTCAAAAATCTTACCAGTTTCCAGATTTTTTACAACAACCTTTTTGCCGGAGATATCAATTTTTAAGACTTCATGGCGGATTCGCACATCAATATTGTATTTAGATTTGAAAAATTCGGGAGTCCGGGGGGTCAATTCCATAATCGAAGCGACTTTGCCGCCAATAAAATAGGGCAGTCCACAACCCGAATATGAGATGTCCTGATCTTTTTCATAGATAATAATCTCGGCCGAATCATCATTTCGCCGGGCTTTGGCCGCCGCCGAAGTGCCTCCGGCTACTGCTCCAATCACGATAATTTTCATGGTTTGCTCCTTCTATTTCTTTCTTTTGGCGGTTTTAGCATTGATCAATTTAAGCTGACGATTAAAGATTTATATACATTATAATCAATCAATGATTTAAAAGCAATCAGGTTTTCACGATTGCTTTCAGGAGACGGCAAGAAAAATGGCTGATGTTTTATGACTGTGATCCGGGATAAAAATTTACCCCATGAAAATAGTTCAATAAATTGAAAAAAGTGCTAAAATATACTGGTTGAGAATTAAATTGCTACAAATAATCAGTGTAACAATCATCGATAATTTGTTATAATGAATAGGTTAAAAACTTTGAGAAGAACAGATGAGGAGAAAAGATGTTAAAGCTCGAGAATATTTCATTTGAAGTGGAAAATGAAAAAGAAATTTTAAAAGACGTAAATTTAACCATTGAAAAAGGTAAATTTATCGCCATCACTGGCCCGAATGGCGGTGGAAAATCAACGCTGGCACGAATTATTTCCGGTGTGTTAAAACCAACCAAAGGTAAAATAACATTTTATGGCGAAGATATAACCAATTTGTCGATCACTGAGCGGGCCCAAAGAGGCATCAGTTTTGGTTTTCAACAGCCGGTGCGCTTTAAAGGAATCACCGTCCATGATCTGATCAACATTGCCAAAGGCGAGGAACTGTCGGTGATGGATGCCAGCCATTATCTGTCTGAGGTTGGGCTTTGTGCCAAGGATTATATCCATCGGGAGCTCAATGACGGCTTATCCGGAGGGGAAATCAAACGGATTGAAATCGCCACCATCATTGCCAGAAATACGGCGTTGTCGATTTTTGATGAACCGGAAGCAGGGATTGATTTATGGAGCTTCAACCATCTCATAGATATTTTCATGAAAATGCATCAGAGCAAGGAAAACTCGATTGTAATCATTTCCCATCAGGAGCGGATTTTAGACGTCGCCGATGAAATCATCGCCATGGTTGATGGCGCCATTGTGAAACGCGGAGCCAAAGAAAGCGTATTGCCGGAGCTCCTGCATTGTGAAGATCCTAAAAACTGTCTAAATTGTCATGACATATTGGAGGCGTAAAAAATGAACGACATCGCAAAACAATTATTAAAAGAAGTGACCGGATTGGAAGAAATGCCAAAAGGCGCTTATAATATTCGGGAAAACAGTAAAAGTGTCGCCCGACAGTCCAGTGAAAACATCGAGATTGTCAGCAAAGAAGACAAATCAGGGATCGATATCATTGTTAAACCTGACACAAAATCAGAAAACGTCTTTATCCCGGCGCTGGTTTCCTGTAGTGGCGTTCATGATCTGGTTTACAACGACTTTTTTATTGGTGATAATGCCGACATTACCATTATTGCCGGATGTGGCGTCAGTACCGGGGACAGCTGCGATGGTTCCGAGCACAACGGGATTCACCGTTTCTTTTTGGGGAAAAATTCCCGGGTCCGTTACGTCGAAAAACACATCGGCGAAGGTACCGGTACCGGCAAACGGGTCATTGATCCGGTCACCGAGGTGATTCAGGAAGAAGGCAGTTATATGGAAATGGAAACAACCCAGATTAAAGGGGTTGATTCCACCCGTCGTTTTACCACCGCCAAACTAAAAGAAGGGGCCACCCTGGTCATTAAAGAAAAACTGATGACCCACGGTGAACAATTTGCTGAATCCAAGTTTGAAGTGGATATGGATGGCGAAGATTCGAGTGTTAATCTGATTTCCCGTTCTGTCGCTCGCGATTATTCCAAACAGACATTTTTATCAAAAATAAATGGCAACACCCGTTGCATGGGTCATTCCGAGTGTGATGCGATCATCATGGACCATGGTGTGGTCAGAGCGGTTCCCGAAATCACTGCCAACAGTCTCGATGCCACCCTGATTCATGAAGCGGCGATTGGAAAAATTGCCGGCGATCAGATGATTAAGTTAATGACTTTGGGCTTAACTGAGGGAGAAGCCGAAGCAAAAATTATTGATGGCTTTTTGAATTAACGTTCTGAAAGTGCTTGCATATCACACATAAAAGTTCAGAAAAATATACTAAAATGAGAAACTAACCGCAGGAATATTCAATGCGGGAGTTTCTCATTTTTTGGTATGTTAGTATTGGTTAATAGCTAACCAAGATATCATTATTTCATCATTGACAAATTGTGTTAGCTTTTTAAACCCATTTAATAAACTATCTGCAAAGGTATATTCTTGAGCAAACATCTTATTTAAATATGAACCTTCAGTGAATTAACTCCAAATTGCATGAATCAAACAAATAGTAAAACAAGAAATAACTTAAGCGTTTTTGCTATATTTTATTTTCTTTCCTATTTTTAAAGAACCTTTGAGCATCACTTTTCGAACCAGATTGACTGTTGAAGAAACCAGAATAATCCCTACGGCCAGAGCTCCGGAGATCAGCAGGGTGTGAATGCCGGTGGCGATACCGAGATCCATTTTGCCGTTGATAAAATAGAGCATCGTATAGTAAATGCCACCGCCGGGAACCAGCGGAATCAGAGCCACAGCCAGATAAATGGTAGTCGGTGATTTGGTTAACCGGGCCAGCACTTCGGCATACAGGGAGATGGCAATGGTGGCTAGTAGATAGAGAATCACATCATTGCTGATAATCATCTGAAAAACCACGTAAACCAGTTGTCCCAGCATGCCCCCCAAGGCTGAAAGGAGCAGCTTGTTCCGGGGAATATTAAAAACGATGGCAAAGGCCAGAGAGGCCCCGAAAGCATATAAACAGGGTGTGATGTAATTCATTGTCAACCTCCCCAGAATGGTCTTAACAGACTTAAGGGTACCGCGACCCCGGCGGCGATGGCGGCGCCGGTGAGTAGCGCTTCAATGCCCTTGGTCAGTCCGGAGAGATAATCCCCGGCAATAATGTCCCGGATTGAATTGGTGATGGCTAGTCCGGGGACCAGGGTCATAATCGAACCAATGATGATGGTGTTCATATTGGTGTTTAGTCCCAGTCCGGAAGCGGTTACCGTAACCGTTGAGGCAATCAGGCCACCGACAATATTAGTAAAAAAAACATTGGCTTCAAAGCGGCCCATGACATCCATTTGCAGTTTAATACCAATTCCAATTACAAATCCGATCCAGCTATCTATCAGGCTACCCCCGAAAAAAAGGGTGAACATCTGGGAAATGAAGGCGAAAGCCAGGACATGAAGAAAATAAGGATAGGAAGGGATGGTGTCAATACGCCGGATTTCGGCAATCAGGTCTTTATAGTTGGTCGGCTCGTAGCAGATCTGACGGGATAAGTGATTTATTTCTGAGACCTTGGTCAAATCAATTTTGCGCGAGTGAATTCGGCGGGTTAGGGTCAGGGGAACCTCATCCTGCAGCGTAACCGAGAGTATAATGGTGGTCGGTACAACAAAAATTTCTGCTTCTTTGGCACCCAGGGCAATGCAGATCCGATGCATCGATTCTTCCACCCGGTAGGTTTCGGCACCATTGGATAGGAGGATCACCCCCATTTCCATGGCCACTTGACTGATTTGGGTAATCGTCATTACAGTTCGTCCTGAATGGCGTCAAGAATCCGGTGGGCCACCGCATCCTTGGATAACAGGGGCAGGGCCTCGGTTTTTTGCGGGGTAATAATTGTCACCCGATTGGTGGAAGTGTTAAAACCGGCACCTTTTTCCTTTAGATTGTTAGCTACCATCATATTCACATTTTTTAAGTGGAGTTTTTCTTTCGTATTCTCAATCATGTTTTCAGTTTCCATCGAAAAACCGCAGATAAACTGGTCGGGACGTTTCTTTTCGCCAATGGTTTTTAAAATATCGATGGTTGGAGTCAGGTTGATGACCGGTCGGCCATCCCGTTTTTTTAGTTTTTCAGTGGCCACTTCCATCGGTTTGAAATCGGCAACCGCGGCAGCTTTAATGATAATGTCGGTGGCTTCGAAATGATCCATCACCTGGGCACACATCTCACTGGCTGAAACAACCGGTACAATCTTGACAAAATCGGGTGGGGTTATGGCGGTTTTGCCGGTGATCAGGGTCACATCAGCGCCCCGCAGCATGGCTGCCCGGGCCAGAGCATAACCCATTTTACCACTGGAATGATTGGTGATGTAGCGTACCGGGTCGATGGCTTCACAGGTGGGACCAGCGGTAATCATGATTTTTTTCCCCTTGAGATCATGATAAAAGGCGATTTCCCGAAGGATATGATTGACCAGCAGATCCTCATCCGGAAGCTTGCCGGAACCCACATCTTTACAGGCCAGGATCCCGACTGCCGGATCGATGATTTTGTAACCCAAGGCTTTCAGGCTTTTTAAATTATTCTGGACAATCGGGTTTTCGTACATGGCAGTATTCATAGCCGGCGCAATCAGTTTGGGACAGTGGCAGGCCATGATGGTGGTAGTGAGCATATCATCCGCAATCCCGGCATTGATTTTACCGATAACATTGGCTGAAGCCGGCGCCACCATAAAAAGATCAGTCCGTTTGGCCAAACTGATATGTGCCACATTATATGAGATATTGCGGTCAAAGGTGTCCACGATGCATTTATTGCCGGTTAAACTTTCAAAGACTAGGGGAGCAATAAATTCCCGGGCGTTTTTGGTCATGATGACTTGAACATCGCAACCCATTTTAGCCAGGCAGCTGGCCACATTGGCCATTTTATAGGCGGCGATACTTCCGGTTATCCCGAGAACAACGGTTTTATTTTTTAATAGATTTTTCATCGGTTTTCCTTTTCTCATTATTTTCATTCATTTTCATAATCATTATACCAAACCCGGGGGCCAGGAGTAAATATAAGTTTTTATTGTCTTTAGATTGTCACGATTACGTTATTTCGCGGTAAACCCAGCTAAAAAATAAATTTCTATTGATTATCAATAAAAAAGGCGTTAAAATATAAATGCATTGTATCCGGCGAGACTGGAACGATAGCGGGAGGTAAAAATGAAAAAATCGAAGACCAATGATTTGGTCAAATTATCCTTTTTCGTGGCGATTATTATTTTGTTGGCGGCAACACCGTTTCTTGGTTATATCCCGCTGGGATTTACCCGGGCGACCATTATTCATATCCCCGTCATTATTGGCAGCATCATGTTGGGACCGTTTTATGGTGCATTTTTGGGATTTGTGTTTGGACTGACCAGCTTAATCAACAATACCTTTAATCCGACAGTGACATCCTTTGTATTCACTCCATTTTATTCACTGGGAACCTATTCTGGTAATTTCTGGAGTCTGGTGATCTGTTTTGTCCCCAGAATTCTGGTGGGTGTAGTACCCCATTATGTCTACAAAGGCATGAAAAAGATCAAAAACAATGACGTCTTGGCGCTGGGCTTTGCTGGGGTAGCCGGATCACTGACCAATACCCTGTTGGTCATGAATTTCATTTACCTGTTTTTCGGAAAAAGCTATGCTGAAGCTAAAAATGTAGCAGTTTCTACTTTGTATGGCGTCATCCTTTCGGTTATTGCCATCAACGGTTTACCGGAAGCGATTGTGGCGGGAATTCTCACGGTGGCCATCTGTAAGGCGTTGTTGCGGTATACCGGTAAGCCGGCGCTGCAATAAGCTGTTAATGTAAATTTTTAACTTACGCTAAACTGTTTCGGGTTTAATACTCGAAGCAGTTTTTTGTTTAGTAAAAAACTTTTATTACTTTGCGATCTCGTAGAAAAAATATATAATGGGTATAAAATACCAGAAAGCAAAATAAAAGGAGTTGTGATGAAGCAGATTAACAGAGTTCTTGGTTTGGTTCTGGTGTTAATGATGGTCACTGGCTATTTTGGCACCACAGTCTTCGCCGCCACCGTCAACGACGATCAGACCGTCACCCTCAAAATCATTCACACCAATGACACCCATTCTCGTTATAGCTACAGTGTTAAAAACAACACCATCGGCTACGCCAAGCTTAAAACCATCATTAATCATGAAAAACCTGATCTGGTAGTGGACGCCGGCGATATTTTTCATGGGCAGTCCTTTGCGACGATTGAAAAGGGGGGATCCATTGCTGAACTGATGGCAGCGGTAGGTTTTGATGCCATTGCTCCCGGCAATCACGATTTTAATTATGGGAGTACCCGACTCTTGGAACTGGGAACCATGGCCAACACTAAAATTCTGGGTAACAATGTGACCTACAGCGATTCCGGCAAGCCCTTTTTTAGTGACGACTATTTAATCAAAGATATTGTCGTCGATGACGAAGTCATCCGAATTGGTGTATTTGGATTGATCAGCCCGGATATTTACTCCGATACGGCCCCGGCCAATGTGGCGGGACTGACCTTTGGCACCCGGGAAACGGTGCTGGCTACTGCCCAAAATTCAGTGGCGGCACTGGAGGCCCATGGCTGTGATGTGATTGTTGCGCTTACTCACATCGGCGATTCCGATAATGGCACCCTGATGCGTAGTGATGCTATCGCCGAGGGCGCACCGGGTATCGATGTGATAGTCGACGGCCATACCCATGATGTGGAAAACCGGGAAGTTAACGGCACCCTGATTGTGCAGAGCGGCTGTTACTTTAGTGCCGTCGGCGAGGTAGAGATCACTTTAAAAAAGGCCGTGGCTTTGGCAGGACGGGTGGAAAGTCTCCAGGAATCTGTTGCAGAGTTGTCGCCGCTTGAGGCAGAGCCATTAGCAGAACTGTCAACTGAAAATGCGGCGCTAGAACAACAAAATCCAACGGATGCCATTGTCGAGTCTATTACTGAAACTGAACCGCTGATAATTGAAGCGACCGTTTCAGTTTCACCGACGGAAGTGCTTGATACTAGTGCTATCAAAACCTCTTATACCGTAGAAAATAAAACTGCTTCACTGACAACCGTGGCCCAGGCGACGGATGAACTCATTCCGGATGAGCCCACAGTGGCGGCTCTGACGGCGGCCATCGAAGCCCGCGAAGAACCGATCAAAAAACAGGTGGTCGGAAATACCCCGGTAAAACTGGGTGGGCCAACCGATAATATCTGGCAGGATGTCCGGTTGGGTGAGCTGAATCTGGGTCGGGCTGTGTCTGATAGCTACCGCTTTGCCACTGGCGCGGAGATTGCTGTCGAAAATGCCGGGGGAATCCGGGCTCAGATTCCCGCCGGTGAGATTAACAAAGGACAGGTGATCGATGTCCTGCCCTTTGGAAATTATTTAGTGACCAAGAATGTAGCCGGATCGGACATCAAAAAGATGTTGGAAACCAGCATCGAAATTGGCGTCAACAACCAGATTGCCAATGTCAAAAATAACAATTCCTGGCCCGGCAACAGCGGTAGCTATCTCCAGTGGAGTGGCATCACTGCCGCCTATGATTTATCCAAGCCAGTGGGCCAACGGGTGTTTTCAGTTAAAGTTGGTGGGGTTGAACTTGACCCTAACCGCGACTATACCATTGCCTGCAATAATTATTTGGCTTCCAGCAGCGACTACCCGGGCTTACAGGCAGCGGCCATTATTAATGAATATTCAGCCTGTGATGAATCCTTTATCAATTATCTGCAGAACGCGGGTAACGCCCGTTTTATGGCAGCCATCAACACGCCCAATGTTACTGCCGGGGCAGCACCCCAATCGGCTCCTAATCCCCAGCCGGCCCAGAAGCAGTCCGCCACGAATCCCCGTACCGGTTACGGCCAATGGGGTTGGGGATTAATTCGTTGTTTTGTCTTTAGTTCTGATTTTTAAAATGACGGTTACAAGTTATCGCCAGTATTCAATAAAAGGAGGAAAAGCCTTATCAAGAAAAAGAACAACCTCCAGGAGATGATGGCCTTAGCCATCGCAATGGCCAGACTAGGTGAATCAAACGGAGAAGTACCCATCGGTGCTATCATCGTGTGTGATGGAGAGATTATTGCCCAGGCCCATAACCAGAAAGAAAGTCTGGCGGACCCGACGGCCCATGCTGAAATGTTGGTGATTCGCGCCGGGGCGAGAAAACTACAGCGCTGGCGACTGGATGACTGTCAGCTCTACGTGACTGCCGAACCCTGTGTGATGTGTATGGGGGCGATTATTCAGGCACGGATTCCGGTGCTTATTTATGGTGCAACCGAAAAGAAATTCGGCGGTGTCGAATCCACCGCCCGGCTGGACCAGCATTCGATGCTCCCTAAAAATATGAAAATATATGCCGGCATCTGTGAACAAGAATGTGAAAAATTACTGAAAGAATTTTTTAAAAAAAGGAGAAATTGCAATGAGTAACAAATCAAAAGTCTATTTCACGACCTTACGGACAACGGGTTCCAACAATATTTTAAAAAAGCTGGAAAAACTGGTTACGGCTGCCGGGATGACCGAGATTGATTTTGAAAACAAATTTGCGGCAATTAAGATCCATCTGGGCGAACCTGGAAATCTTGCTTATCTCAGACCAAATTACTCCAAGGTTATCGTCGATATGGTTAAGGAAAAAGGTGGCAAACCATTTTTAACTGATTGCAACACCCTCTATGTGGGACGACGCAAAGATGCTCTGGAGCATCTTGATGCCGCCTATGAAAATGGTTATAACCCCTTTACTACTGGTTGCCACGTCATTATTGGTGATGGCATCAAGGGCACCGATGATATTGAGGTGCCGGTGGCAGGCGGTGAATGTGTCAAGCGTGCTAAAATCGGCCGGGCGATTATGGATGCAGATGTCTTTATTTCGATGACTCATTTTAAGGGACATGAAAACACCGGTTTTGGCGGAGTACTGAAAAACATCGGCATGGGTTGTGGTTCCCGGCGTGGTAAAATGGAAATGCACTCCAACAGCAAGCCCTTCGTTAAGGAAAAGAAATGCCGAAGCTGTAAGATGTGTGGCAAGATCTGTGCCTTTGGAGCTATTTCTTACCGGATCGAGGATGGCAAAGCCAGGATAAAAGAGGAGCTCTGTGTTGGCTGCGGCCGTTGCATCGGGGTCTGCCCCTTTGATGCCATCTCGCCGAAATACGACGAAAGCAATGATGTACTCAACAAAAAAATTGCCGAATATACCAAGGCCGTCATCGAAGGCCGACCGCATTTCCACATCAGTTTTGTGATCGATGTATCGCCTAACTGTGACTGCCATGTGGAAAATGATTTGCCAATCATTCAGGACGTCGGTATTTTTGCCTCTATGGATCCGGTGGCATTGGATATGGCCTGTGCGGATGCCTGCAACAAGGCTCGGATTCTCCGGGGCAGTTGTGCCGAAGAACGGATCATTGAAAAGGATGAACAGGATCTGTCCGAGCTGGATGTCTTCACCCTGGTTCATCCCGAGACCAACTGGCGGGTCTGTATTGATCATGCCGTTAAGCTAGGGCTGGGCAAAAAGGCATATGAAATCACCGAGGTTTAAGGTTTCGGTATTATAACAAGGATTTGCAATAATGACTAACGATTAAAGTAGCTAAGAATCCGCTCATTATCTTCTCTTTCGGTACAACGAATCACATTGGAGGATGAAAATGTAAATGAGGCTTGGTTTGAATAAACCAGGCCTCAAAATTAGTCAGAGAATAAAGGTTAATATTTATCCATGTCCATGTCATCAAGGATGATGCTTGGTTCCGGTCTTGGTGCCAGAACAGGTTTTGCCGCGGGAGTAGCAGATGACCGGGCGGTTTTAACAGTACCGCGTTGGGCTTTTAACTTAAAAGCTTCGACCATGTGTTTAAGCATTTCGGCCTGACCGGATAATTCTTCACTGGCAGCGGCACTTTCTTCGGCGGTGGCGGAATTGGTTTGAACAACCTGTGAAACCTGCTCAATACCCTGGGTAATCTGAGCGATTTCTGAAGCCTGATCATTGGAGGCGCGGGCAATGGTGCCAACTAAATTGGCAACCTTGTCAATCTGATTGAGGATCTCTTTCAGGCTTTCGGCGGTGTCGTCGGCAATTTTTGTACCGATACTAACCTTATCAATAGAGCCTTCGATTAAGCCAGTGGTTTCTTTGGCAGCTTCGGCACTCCGGGCAGCCAGGGTTCTGACTTCTTCGGCGACGACGGCAAAGCCTTTCCCGTGCTGACCAGCCCGGGCAGCCTCAACAGCAGCATTCAGAGCCAGAATATTGGTCTGGAAGGCAATGTCATCAATAACCTTGATAATCTTCGAAATATTATTTGAAGAATCATTGATATCACCCATCGCGCCAATCATGGTGGCCATTTGACTATTGCCTTTTTCAGCATTGGCACGAACATTGACTGCTAATTCATTGGCTTCGTTGGCATTCATCGCATTCCGCTTGGTTTCAGCAGCGACTTCTTCAATCGAAGCGGTTAGTTCCTGAATCGCACTGGCCTGCTCAGTAGTTCCCTGGGATAACGCCTGCCCGCCGTCAGAGATCTGTTTGGCACCCATGTCAACCTGGCCGGCGGCCACATTAATCTCTGTCATCGTGTTGCTAAGGGTACTGGTAATCTCATTAAGAGCTATTTTAATAGCCTGGAAGTCACCCAGATAATCAGCAGTGATCTGCTGATCCAGATTACCACGACCTATTTCTTCTAGTGTAACAGTAATTTCATCCACATAACGTTTCAGGAAGGCAATGGTTTGGTTCATGTTTTCTTTAATTAAGGTATAATCGCCATTATAATGGCCAACCATACCGGTATTCAGATTACCCTGGGCCAGTTCTTTCAAGGTCGCCGATGCTTCCTGAACGGGTTCGACAACGGCATCCAGGGTGGCGTTGACGCCATCGACGATCCGGGCAAAATTGCCCTGATGGCGGCTGGCATCAGCCCGGGTATTCAAGCGGCCGGCAATACCAGCCTCGGCCAGCATGGTGGCATCACTGATCAGGATATCAACTGAATTCTTTACCTTGCCCAAGGTATTGCCAATCTCATGGAATTGAGCACTGACTTCAGAGGTATATTCATCTGGTTCACCAACATTCATATCGAAGTCCAGGTCCCCGGCCGACAAGCGGATCAGATTGTTGCCTAATCGTGACACCTCTGTTTTGGTATAGTCGCTAACCCGGATAATCGGGGTTAAGTCGGTTACGACTTCAACAAAGCCAATGTTTTCACCCTTTTTATTCTTCAGATAGGCGGTATCCTGTTTATTGCTGCGTCCAACCCATTCGAAATAACTGTCGTTCAATCCCTGATCAACTAGTCGTCGGATGCCACAACCCTCGGTGCGGCAGATGTTGGCATTGGCGTTATAGCAGTCCATACCACAGGCAGAAGTTCGATCCTTGATGACCTTATTGGCGATCATCAGCTTTTCAAATGGCTTGTTCATAAAGGTCCATTTCATATCATTATCAGTGACATGAATCGGGAAAGGAATCGCATCAATGATGGCTTCGTACCAGACCATTTTATCAACAACGGTATCGAGAGTGGCATTGACGCCTTCGACAATTTCTCTAAAACCGCCCTTAAATGCATCGGCATCGCCACGGGTTTCCCATTGTCCTGCGATAGCAGCATTTGATAACATAGTGGCTTCACTGATTAGACTACGGATGGTTTCAATGGTCGTTTTAAGAGCAGGTGCCAATTCATCCTGAGCATCTCTTGGTTCAACATTGGCACTGACATTTCCATTAGAAATCTGATTCATTGTACCTATAATGACCTCTTGAATTGCATCAGAAAAGCTGTCCATGGACTGAGCCATTTCACCAATTTCGTCTTTTCGTGTCATATTCAGGCGCATTGTGAAATGTCCCAGGTTCATTTCTTTAATCATCTGATTGGCCTGTTGCAGCGGTTTGCTGATCATTGAACGCAGGATTAAGCCAAAGACAAGCGCAAGAGCAAAGGCGATAAGGGTAACAATAATCATCGTGGTCATGGCGGCGTTGGCAGTGGCGGTATCAATTTCTTCAGTTCGTTGGGCTTCTTCCAACTTCATCGGTACCAGCTCGTTAATTAAATCCATTTGCTTGGAAGCCGCAATTTCATAAGCACCGGTATCGGCAAGCAGGGCAAAGGCTTCAGCATCGCGATTCTGGAAGGCCAGTTCTTTGACCTTTTCAAATTCCTGGGCGAGAACTTTGCGGGCTTCTATAAATTCGTCAAAGACGGCCTGCATTTTGGGGTCGACGATGGTTTTCTGAAAAGCTGCGGCAGACTCATCAATTTCATTGTTACGGATAATAACCTTATCGGCGTTTGACTGAATCAGCTCCGGACTGTTTTCGATGATCATGTCCCGGACGATCACACGCATCCGTTGGTAGGATGTTGAGATTTGACCGACTTCAGCAATGGGCAGGGTCATTTTTTCGTAGAGGATCTTGTTCGAGTTTTGCAGGGTTTGTAAATTCATAATTCCAACGATGCCGACTACCCCGGTGATTAGAGCGATAATGATGAAACTGCCAATCAGTTTCGCACCGATTTTCATGTTAAGGATCCATTGCATTTTGATTCCCCCTTTTAGTAGGATAAAATGAGACTACTTTGAAGAAGTATTTACCCGAAACAAACAGTCAATAACAGAATAAGCGAATAAATTATTTGCAAAATTTTGAAAATGGTAAAAAATTACGATTGAAAGGGGGTGGTGTAACCACGATTAAGAAATGGAAAAACCCCTGGTTATTTTGATTAGATAACCAGGGGTTTGGTAATAATTTTATATTGAATCAGGGAAAAGGATTTATCACCATTTGGCTTGATCTAGATGATGACATCAGCTAATCAGCATCAATATTTATCCATTTCCAAATCATCCAGAATGATTTGAGGTTCGGCCGGTGATTTAGCAATCGGTGCTATTGGTTTTGAAGCAGCCGCTGTTTTAACAGTGGTCTTGTTGGCTGCCTTGACTTTAAAGGTACCAACCATTTCTTTAAGCATTTGAGCTTGGCCGGAAAGTTCTTCACTGGCGGCAGCACTTTCTTCAGCAGTGGCTGAATTGGTTTGAACCACCTGGGAAACCTGTTCGATGCCCTTGGTAATCTGGGCGATTTCCGAGGCTTGTTCATTGGAGGCCTGGGCAATGTCGCCCACGAGTCCGGTGACCTTTTCAATCTCGGCAAGAATTTCTTTGAGGCTGACGGCAGTTTCATCAGCAATTTTTGTCCCCATGTTGACTTTATCGATCGAGCCTTCAATCAGACCGGTGGTTTCCTTGGCCGCTTCGGCGCTGCGCGCCGCCAGGCTTCGTACTTCTTCGGCAACCACGGCAAAACCTTTGCCGTGCTGCCCGGCCCGGGCCGCTTCAACGGCAGCATTCAGAGCTAGAATATTGGTCTGGAAGGCAATGTCATCGATCACCTTGATGATTTTGGAAATATCATTGGATGACAGATTGATATCGTTCATGGCGGAAATCATCTTTGTCATTTGAGTATTACCGACTTCAGCATTGGTTCGCACCTCAATCGCCCGTTCATTAGCTTCATTGGCTCGCATGGCGTTTTTCTTAGTTTCGCCGGCTACCTCTTCGATCGATGCGGTTAATTCCTGGATCGAGCTGGCCTGTTCGGTAGTACCTTGAGCCAGAGCCTGACCACCGTCTGAAATTTGGCGGGCGCCAACTTCAACCTGTCCGGCAGCCACGTCAATATCGGTCATGGTATTGCTGAGGTTGGTGTTAATATCGTTAAGGGACGTTTTGATGGCCTGGAAGTCACCTAAATAATAAGTGGTGATTTCCTGATCGAGGTTACCCCGTCCCATTGATTCGAGCGTGTTGGTGATTTCGTCAACATATTGGCTCAGGAAGTTGATCGTGCGGTTTAGCGCATCCTTGATTTGGGCGTGATCACCGCGGTAGTCACCAGCCATTTTGGTGTGCAGGTTCCCCTGGGACAATTGGGTAAGCGTTGCTGAAGCTTCTTCAATTGGAGCAATCACAGCATCGAGCGTCTGATTAAAGCCGGTGACAATTTTCCCGTATTCGCCCGGGAAGCCGGCGGCATCGCCGCGGTTTTGTAAATTACCTTCAATGGCAAGGCCGGCCATTTTTTCAGTCTCGTTAACCAGTTTGGTGATATTCTGAATCATTCCGAGCAGAGCAGGAATCAGGGTGTCGTTTTCACTGCGCCGGCCGACTTTTGATAATGCTTCCTGGTCGGACATATCCCCGTTGGCGATATGTGTCGAAACTTCGACTACTCGGGTTAAGCGGGCATGGACGTCGTTGATGGAATGGCCGATATCCGCATAGATACCGAGGTAATTGGTAGGCATGGTTTCTGAATAATCATTGACGCTCAGTTTACCAAGAATCCGGCTGCTTTCTTTCAGGGCGCCCAGGCCATCGATACAGGCATTGATGCTATTCTTAAGGGTATTAAAATCACCGTGATAGGTGGTGGTGATTTTTTCGGGGATTTGTCCTTGACCGATGCGGTCGATATAATCGGCAGCCACGTGTAGTGGACCGACCACCGCATCAAGAGTGTTATTAACGCCGACGACAATGTCTTTGAATCCGCCTTTAAACGCTGTCGCATCGCCGCGGGTAGATAGCTTCCCGGCCACTCCCGCCCGGGCCAGCATGGTGGCTTCTTCGATCAGCCCCCGGATTGATTCGATGGTTTTTTTGAGGGCCGGTTTGATTTCATCCTGCTCATCGATGATTTCAATATTGGTCGATACGTCGCCGTCAGAAATCTGATTGATCACTGCAATCACCTCGGTTTGGAGGTTGTCGGCAAAATTATCCATGGCTATAGCCATTTCGCCAATCTCGTCATTGAGATGCATATTAAGACGGGTACTTAAATGTCCCAGTCCCATTTCTTTGATCATAAAATTGACTTTTTTAATCGGGTCGGTCATCCGTTTGGCAATGAAATAGCAAAAGATGATGCTAAGAGCCAAAACAGCAATGGAAATCAGCAAACTGCTTAAGATTGCGCCAGGCAGGGCTGATAGCACCTCGTCGGATTCCACAGCCAGCACTACCGTCCAATCCATACCTTCCACCTTCGAGGAAGCCATGTAGTAGTCATTATTGTCCAGTGTATAGGTTGAGGTGAATGAATCCTGCTCCAGGGCCGAGCCAATGGCGGTGCCTAATTCTTTATAATTGGCATCCGTTTCCGCCAGGGTAATGGGATTCATCTGGTTGACGACATTATCCCGGTTAGGATGCGAGATGGCGGTACCGCTGGAATCGATAATATAGGTATAGCCGGTTTCACCAAACTTCATGTTATCCGTAATATCATTTAAAAACCAGGCATTGGCGACAGCGACCAGCACTCCGGTAATGGTGCCATTTTCATAAATGGGTACGGAGTAAGCCATGATCAGTGCCCCATTGTCATCGGGATTGACGCTGATAACCGGATTCATGGTACCCCGTTCGCCGGCAGCGGAAGCATGAAAATAATCCCGCTTGGTGATATCGACGATCTGCCCCCGGTCACCGTAGCTGTCTGACAGGTAAAGGTTGCCATTCAGATCGGAAACGCCAATCCGCAGGAAACGATCCGAGCTGCTGACATCATTTTTCAGGATTGCCATTTTTTCGTTGATCGGAACGCTGCCAGAAAAGATCTTATCCCGGGAAGCGATCCCTTCAAGATAAATATAATTCTGTTCGTTGCGACTGCTGATGATTTCAGCTGAATTCTGAGCCTGAGTGTTTAGCGATTTCTCGGCTTCAGTCACCACGGAATTGGTTAATCCATTAATAGAGACAAAGGTAAAAATAGCACAGACGACTAGAATCAGTCCGGAAAAATAAACCATCAGTTTTGTTCGAATGCTTTTCATATAAACCACCCCTTTTGAGTAAAAATAATCTGGTCCGACAAAATGAATGATCTTAGTTAAGTCGGTTAAGAATCTACTAAACAGAATATCCTTTTTTTGCGGATTAAGCAATGGTGAATTCTGGCAAAAATAGTATTCTTTCAGAAAAAGATTACTATATATTAATTATCTACCCGAAAAGAAAGGTTTCAAGCATTCCTTTTGACATTGACTGGTAAAGCAAGTGTAAAATGAAGGTGCTTCGCATAACAAAAGTGGTATTTATTTACGCATAAAACTAAAAAAGATTAGACTTATTTTATCAGATTTGTTAAGATGAGCATACAGAAAAAGGGCGGTTTGATCAAAAATCGGCACCGGCCGGAAAGCATCAATTGGCCCAGGCAATTATTGCCCTGTAATAAAAAAACAATTAGCAGGAGGAAAAAATGGCAATTTTTGAACGTCTTAGTGACTTGTTAAAGGCGAATGTAAACGACATGCTGGATAAGGCTGAAGATCCGGAAAAAATGGTAAAACAGATTATCATTGACATGGAAGCACAGGTAAACAGTGCCACCCAGGCATTGGGAGCGGCGATGGGCAGTGAAAAACAGGCTTTAAAACAATTGGAATCCGCTAAAGCGGCTTCAGAAGACTGGAATGAAAAAGCGAAAACGGCATTAAAAGCTGGCAATGAAGAGCTGGCTAAAAAAGCGCTGGCGCAAAAAAACAGTGTCGATGGGGATCTGGTTCAGTTTCAGGCAGCTTATGACTCGATGAGCATGCAGGTTGGTCAATTAAAAGATCAGGTACGACAGCTGAAAGCCAAACTCGAAGAAGCTCGGATGAAACAGAATATGTTGATCGCCCGTTCAAAAATGGCAGACGCTCAAAAAAGCGTCAGTACCTCTTTAAACAGTACCGACAGTACCAGTGCCTTCACCAAGCTCGATAAAATGGAGCAGAAGGTCAATGCCAAAGAAGCAGAAGCGCAGGCATTTACAGAAATGGCCGGTGAAAACACCAGTCTCGAAGACGAATTCGAAGCCCTGGAAAAAACTGCGGCCGTTGATGACGAATTGGCCAAGCTAAAAGCTGAATTAGGAATCGAATAAACCCATGGCTTTTATCATTGGAATACTGATTATGGTGGCGGGGATTTGCTATGCTGCTTATGTTCTGAAAAAGAGCAAAACGAAAGCTCAGGAAATCCAGTTTCAACAGACCACCTGCATTAAGGATGTATTGGACATTGTCGGGGATTTATCCAGTCTGGATGAGAATTACCGGCATTACAGTGAGGTGAAGGGGCATCTTCACAGTGTCTCTGGTGACGTGCAAGCGCCGTTTTCGCAACGGCCGGTGGCTTACTATGAAAATGAAGTCTTTTCCGTACATGAAGAAACCCGAACGGAGCGGGATGATAAAGGCAACACCCGGACCATTACCGATAAGGTGGAAACTTCTTTATCGAGCGAAAAGAGTCCGGTCGAGGTTTATCTTTCTGACAGCAGCTCTGACGAAAAAGTCTATATTGATATGGCCAGCTTTGGCGGCGATGTGGATTTGATGCCCGGCTGCAACCGGATGGAATCGGCTGATTCCAGCTGGGTCAGAAATAACTTTAATTTCAGTTTTTCTAATCCCCGGGGATCCCGTTTTCTGGGTTACCGTTTTTTTGAAGAAATTTTGCCGGAAGATCAGCCGATGTATATTCTGGGTGAAATTCACAAACGGGGTGATCGTCTTTATGTGGGGCGATCGGTGACGACCAAAAAACCATCCCATGTGACTTATAAATCGGAAGAAGAATTACTGGATGATGTTAAGAACGAAAAATTTGTGGCCTTGGCGATTGCGATCGGTAGTGTTATTGCCGGCATCGCTGTGATGTTTTTATTCTCTTAGACGAGGCTGCTAAGGTAATTGCCAAATTTTAAGCAAAGCCCCGATGATTTGAAATCATCGGGGCTTTTGTGAAATCAGTAATAAAATTCCAAATAAAAAAGCAGCGATCCCGGATGGATGCACTGCTTTTTTTATATTAGGAATGAAAAGAAAAAGGGGAGATGTTTATCTCTTGTCTAAATAATAAGCCTTAAACCTTTAGCGAAACTTGGAATTCAGTAAATATTAAGAAAAGTTAAGCATTCATTAGCTACCGATGATTAACAATTGAAAAAAAGCTGTCTTGCAGGTATAATTTTAGTATTACAATCACTGCCCAAAAGGCCATGGCTGGATAAACAAAGAAAGTACAATTCCAAAACTAAGGCAAATTGAAAAAAACAGAAAGAGGTATTATAATTGATCAAATTTAAGAAGGCAATTGTCTTCCTGCTGGTAATGGTTTTAATTGGTAGTTTTTATCCTTTGGGAGTAATGGCTGAAAGCCAATCGATGGTTATTCAAAATCTGGATCAGGTAGCCGATTTGGATGCCAATTCAAATATCAGCGACCAGATTATTGTTATTTATAAGAACCAGGCCAGGATTGGCAGTCTTGGGCTCACCAGCAAGGATATCAAGGGCGGTGAATCGTTAAATGATCAGGTCGATATTATTGAAGTGAGCAATTCGGCAGATGCGGATGCCCTGGTTTCCCAATTGTCAGAAAACCCTAATGTATTGGTAGCCGAAAAAAATTCATATATCCAGACCTCCGCACTGCCGAATGATCCGGATTTATCAAAAGCCTGGCAGTTTGAGCGAATCGGTGCCGATGAAACCTGGAATAAGATCAATAATTCAGAAACCGTAGTGGTGGCTGTTATCGATACTGGTCTAAACACCCAACATCCGGATATTTCCAATAACGTGGTAGGTGGCTATGATTATGTCGAAGGAACTACCGAGATGGTGGACTTATCCGGTCATGGGACCCTGGTTTCGGGTTGTGTCGCGGCAGTAGCCAATAACGGGATCGGTATTGCCGGTATTGCCGGGAGCGCCAACATTAAGGTCGCGCCCTATCGGGTCGGCGGCCTGTCCGACGGCGACAAGAATCTGGATGTCGGTTATATATGTGCCGCCTTATATGATGCGGCAGCGCGATCTGATGTAAAAGTCATCAATATGAGCTTTGGTGGCTATATGGTTTCATCGGCTTTGCGGACGGCGGTGGAAAATGCTGCCAATGCCGGTAAAGTACTGGTGGCAGCAGCAGGAAACGAAGGCAGTAACGCCAATTACAGCGGTGAGTTGGCAGTTCCGGCTTCCTACAATAATGTTATTTCGGTGGGCGCAACCGATAGTGCCAATAAGATTGCTTCATTTTCCCAGCACAATAGTCTGGTTGATTTATGTGCGCCGGGTCACATCATTTATTCAATCAATCATGACGGAACTTATGAATCAGCCTCGGGCACTTCTTTTGCCAGTCCCATAACCGCCGGAGCCTGTGCGGTCTTAATGGCAACGGATTATACTATGACCAGTCAACAGGTGGAAACCCTGCTGAAAGAAACGGCTTTGGATTTTGGCGCCAAAGGCAGAGATGATTATTATGGCTACGGGATGATTCAGTTGGATGCCGCCTTTGCCAGAGTGACACCTAACAATCCATTGAGAATTGATGATTTTACGGTCGATAAACCAACTGGCCAAACACTGGGAACGCTGCTGACACTAAGTGCGGCGGCCAGTGGTGGTGATGGGGATTATCGATATGGATTTTATTATGATTTAAATGGACAAACCACCACCATCCAGGATTATAGTAGCGCGACTTCGGCGGTCTTTACACCAACGGTAGCAGGAATCTATACCATGTCGGTCCAGGTGCTGGATGGTAAAGGCGATACCGTTAAAAAATCGATTGTTAATTATGTGGTCAAAGATAAGGCCGCGCCAACTATTGAATACCGCACCCACGTGCAAAATGTCGGTTGGCAGAGCGTGGTGGCAGATGGTGCGCTCAGCGGTACCGAAGGAAAATCCTTACGACTGGAAGCGATTGAAATTAATTCAATTACAAAAAACTATGACCTTGGGGTGAAATACAAAACCCATGTCCAGAACATTGGCTGGCAGAATTCTGTGGCTGATGGTGCTTTAAGCGGAACCGAGGGGAAATCCCTGCGACTGGAAGCCATTGCCATCGAATTAACTGGCAGTGATGCCGATCTTTTTGATGTCTATTATCAGGTCCATGCTCAGAACCTCGGTTGGATGGGCTGGGCAAAAAATGGCCAGCAAGCTGGAACCGCCGGTTTTGGCTATCGCCTCGAAGGCATCCGGATTGAGATTGTACCAAAGGGCAGTACTGCCCCAGGTTCAACCGTTAATCCATATATTGAAAAGTGACATGCAAATTAATTCGGACCAGCTTAGGCTGGTCTTTTTTAAATTAATGAAAAAACAAAAAATCGTTCGGTAAAATTAATCGGTTTTAAGATGTGTTGTCTGGTAAACTTATAATTATTGAAGATTTGAATGGGTATATAAATTATAATTCTATCAAACAGTAGATGAAAATCACGGAGGGCTTAAATGAAGCAGGGGCAATATTTGCAACGGAGTTTGGTGATTATTAAGCATTCGTTGTTGATGCTGATTTTTTTCGCCACTCTTTTGGTGGAGACTTTTTCAGGCGTTGCTGCTACCGATGGGGCTGAAGTGGCTACCCGAGAAAATATTCTGATTATTCATTCATATAATCAGGGTTTTTCCTGGACGGACGAACTTCATCAGGGAATTACCGACCAGCTTTCAGATACTAGATATAACATCTATACAGAGTATCTGGACGCTTATCGTGAAACCGCCCTGGATCAGAACACCATTGAGAAGATCAAGCATTATGCGACCAAAGACATCGCGGTAATTGTTGTCACGGATAATACCGCCTTTGAACTGATCCTAGCATTAAAGGATGAATATTTTCCTAATGTACCGGTTTTATTTGCCGGGGTAAATGGTGGGCTGCCACTAACGATGTCCTTTACTGATGTCAAAGGGATCCTCCAGAATGTCGATTATGAAGCGTTTTTTGTGTGGTTGGATACAGCTATGCCTCAAATAAAAGACTTGCTTATTTGCGGAGCTGATACGACGACCACCCGGGGTACCTATGATCAAATGATCCAAGCTTACAATAGCCTGTCTGGTGAACGGCTTAACTTTAAACTACATTTAATAAAAATAGAGGATTATGATCAGCAACTTCAAGAAATAGGCAACTATGATGAGGCATCCACGGCTTTGTATACGGCGGGCTCATTCGGGGTGTTAAATCATGACCAGTACACCAATATGTTATCGGGGAATTCCAATCTGCCAACTTTTTGCGGTGTCTCAACGTCGATTACCAAAAAGGTCATCGGTGGCTTCGTGGTAACACCCTATGAACACGGCCATATTCTAGGTGAAAACATCCTGGCATTATCGGCAGGACGTCCCATTGAATCCTTACCGATTATAGAAGAACCGGTACAACAGAAGATTTTTAATTACTTTGGTATGCAGGCTTTTGGTCTCTCAGAGGATCTGCTCCCGGACAATAGTATTGTCATTAACAAACCGGAGAGCAATTTTGTGTTGACCTTGAATCAGGTGATACTGATTAGCTTTATCATAATCCTGATGGCAGTCATTATTTCAGCATTGTTGATCATTATGAAAATTCGCAAAAAGTCCCACCTGGCCTTAGCAAAAGCCAATGATGAATTATGCTGCCGGAAAATGGAGTTGGAAGAAAAAAGCGAAAAACTGATTGAAAGTCAGAGTGAGTTGACGCACAATTATAATTTATTGGTAAAGGCCAATCAGAAAATTTCAAATTTGCTGGATTATAACCAATTAACCGGAACCCTCAGTGAAATACGATTTACCCAGCTTCTCGATTTGACATATTCATCCGATACAGCATTTACGATGCTAAACATCACCATCACCAACCTCAACGAATTAACCTATAGCCATGGAAAAGCAACTTATGGAGCATTGCTGAAAAAAATTGCAAGCTTTCTGAGTGGCATTACCCAGGCAGATGATTTAATAGGTTTATCAACCAATAACGATTTTTTAATTGCAACCTCAGGGATTCACGACGAAAAGTCCGAATTACTCCAGCAGATTTCCTTATTTTTCGAAAAACCCCTTGATCTCGATTTATTTACCGTGATTATCAAGTATAAAATCGGGATAGCCTATTATCCATCACAGACCAGTTCCTACCCGGAATTACTGGAATTGAGCCGTTTAGCCATTACGCCGATTATAAATAATGAGTTGCTGAAGATTTCGATATATAACCAGTCGATTATGGCGATGATTCAGCATAAAAACTGTATTAAGAACGAGATTGAGAAGGCCCTGGAGATGCGGGAATTTATTTTGCACTATCAACCTAAATTTGCCATTGATGGTTTCACTGTGCTGGGACTGGAAGCATTGATTCGTTGGCAATATCATGATGGATCGATTAAACCACCGGGGTATTTTATTGAGATAGCCGAACAATCAGGTCAGATTATCAATATTGGCTTTTATGTGATTGAAAGTGCTTGTCGCGCGATGATTGAACATAATCTGGTGGAAAAAGAAATGTCCGTTGCTATTAACTTATCCGGTCAGCACTTTGCCAGTCGTGATATAGTATATAAATTGCAGGATGCAGTCAGTCGCTATCATATTCCGCCAAAGTTACTGGAAATTGAGATTACCGAGACGGCGATCATTCAGAATAAAGAATTTGGGGCGGCTATTTTGTCTGAACTGCGGGAACTGGGGTTTATTGTGACCTTGGACGATTTTGGCACCGGGTATGCCTCGATTGACTATATTAAAAATCTCCCGATTGATCGCTTGAAAATTGATCAGAGTTATGCCAGACGATTAGAGGATACGAAGAGCCGCAAGCTGTTGAAAACAATGATCCAGATGGCTCATGAATTATCCTTTGAGGTAACCGTGGAAGGGGTGGAAACCCTGGAACAGTTTGAAATCATCAAGGCTTTTCATCCGAAGGAATTTCAGGGGTATTATTTTAAGCGTCCGGCTCCCTTGAACGAAATATTGTAAAGAGGTGTAAAGATATGAAAGATCTAGTTAGGAGAAAAGATGAAATTGATTGATAGCATCAGCGAAAAATTAAGCGGACTGGTTGAAGCGTTGTCACGATATCCACTCACGATGGTATTTCTGGTAGCCGCAGCGGTGGTCAATACGGTGGCCATTGAGCAGGATGTTGATTATACCAAATATTTACTGACCTTTGTGGTTGGAGGATTTCTGGGGTTTGCTTTACAGGCGGTCTGGGAGCGTTTCTTTGACAAGGTTTCTGTTCGGATGGCGGCAATGGCGCTGGGTCTGCTTCTGAGCCTGGGGTATTTTCTGATTGTCAGACAGTACACCAGCACCAGCATCGAAACCTGGATCCGCACAGCGGTAGCGCTTTTTGCCCTTTTGATTGCGTATATCTGGGTTCCGGTGATTAAAAGCGAGGTTAGTTTCAATCAGAGTTTTATGGCAGCCTTTAAAGCATTCTTTAATTCTTTGCTTTTTTCAGGGGTACTGTTCACAGGAGTCACACTGATCATTACGGCTATCGATCTGCTGCTTTTTCGAGTATCGGACAAGTCCTATATGCATACCTTAAATATCGTTGGAATGCTGTTTGCACCCATTTATTTTCTTTCGCTGATCCCCATTTATCCCGGTGTATCGGATAAAAATCGGTCACCTGAGCGATTGCAACATCAACGGGAAAAGGTGGAACGATCGTGTCTTTGTCCGAAATTTCTGGAGGTGTTGATTTCCTATATCATTATTCCGTTGTTGACGGTATACACAGTGATTTTAATGATTTACATTGCCAGAAACATTACCGGAGAATTTTGGACCGACAGCCGGCTGGAACCGATGCTGGTGGGATTTGCGATAGCCGTCATTTTGCTTTATATTTTGGCCAGCAACCTGGAAAATAAATTTGCCAAGTGGTTCAGGAAAATCTTTCCCAAGGTGCTGGTTCCGATTGTTTTGTTTCAGATTGTCGCCTCAGTGCTGCGAATTCAGGAAACCGGAATCACTCATGGCCGTTACTATGTGATAATCTTTGGCGTGTTTGCTGCTGTTTCCGGAGTGCTGATGTGTTTTATGCCAGTACGTAAAAACGGGATCGTCGCAGCGCTACTAATTGGTTTTTCAGTGTTTTCAATCATTCCGCCGGTAGATGCGTTTACCATCAGCCGGACCAGCCAGACAGCCAGACTTACCAATGCGTTGGTCGAAAACAAGATGCTAGAAAACAATACGATCAGTCCCAATGTAACGATATCGGAAACGGATAAGAAGCTTATCTCTGACTCAGTCAACTATCTGGCGATGATGGAATACACCAAAGAAATATCCTATCTCGGCGATGATTTTGACCTCTACCAAGATTTCTATAACACCTTTGGATTTTATCGATACGAGGAGAATCCATACCGGCAGGATTCGCTATACCTCAATTTAAACCCGCAGTCACCGATTGATATCTCTGCTTATCAGACTTTTGTGGTGGCAAATTTCTATACGCAGGATGACAAAACGGATCCGCTCATATGTAAATTTGAATCAAATGGGACAGACTATACCCTGACTCGAGAAAAAACTGGCGTCGCTGGGGCATTAGTCCTGACGGAGGCAACTGGACAGGAACTGATGCGGATAAACATGAAAGAAGTGTTCGATCATTTTGATACATCTCAGGGCGGTGATTACCAGACCAGCAAAGATTTTATCAATGCAGAGGAGGCCATGTTCACCCAGGAAAATGATAAAGCAGTGATTTCTCTGGTCGCGATGTTTTTAGCCATTGAAAAATCCGGATCAGAGCCATTGTATAATGGTGATTTCTATGTATTGATTAATATTAAATAAACGATAAAAAGTGGGGGACCCCCACTTTTTTGCATCGACAGGCATTTATTTGATTAAATGATCGTTTAAACCGGAAAATTCACAATAAAAAAGCAAATCTCTTTTAAAATAAAGAGATTTGCTAGGATCCGTTTTACCTAAGTTAATGAAATTACGGATTAGTGTTTTGGATTATGAGAATTGCGCTTTAGTTATTGCTTTGAAAAGCCCGCATGGTTGAGCCCGGAGCCGCAGATCCGGCAGGGACAACCAAAATCTCAATGGCTTCCAGTCGGTAGCCGAAACCTTCGGTACCGGAGCTGCCGCCATTTTTAGCCCAGTCCAACCAGCCAATGTTTTCAGCATGAACCCGGTAATAAACATCATAACGGTAGGCATCAGCACCAGTTAAACGGACTTCAATCGCTTCCAAACGCAGGCCCTGATTAGATGTGCCGCTGATTTCACCGTCATGTTTCCAGCTCTGCCATCCGATATTTTGGATATGGGTACGATATTCGATGCCCAGATCATAATCTGTATTATCGAGTTTGACTTCGACGGCTTCGAGGCGCTTTGATTCTCCCGAAGTACCACTGAGTTCACCATTTGTTTTCCAGCGCTGCCAGCCGTAATCCTGAACATGGGTTTGGTAAGAACAGGTAATGCTCTTTTGGGCGGAAACACTTAAAGCTGTAGTGGAAGTATTTCCAGCACCGTCATACGCATAAATATGAACAGAGTAGATTCCCAGCTCGTTGTTGTGCTGGTTGTATAATACCCGGTAAGACGCGGTATTGTCGCGAATGGTAGCCCGATGCCAGACAATATCATCCTGGCCGTTAGCATCAGTCCAGGTGGGGAAAAGAACCGAGGAGATATCAGAATCAGTATCAGAGACCTGGCAGGTTACGGTAAAACCTTCATCATTGATATCGGTAACTTGGGCATTAGAAATTGTTGGTAGGGTAGAATCGCGAGTAGTTTCGGATTCAAAGTCGCCAAGATAGATATATCCCTGGAAACCGCCAACAGAGACCGAGTTTTCAGAACCGGCAGTGAAGGTGGTGGTATAGAAATAGGTGCCACTCCAAGACGATTCAGAGACAGTGACCTTGTTGCCTTCTATTTTTTCAACAACCCCAACATGACCACAGGAGCTGCCATTCCAACAGATAACTGCGCCGAGTTTAGGCGTATTGCCATAGGAATAGGCTCCGCTTTTCAGATTATAACCCCAAAACTCATTGGCGTTCCCATGACTCAGATTAGGTTTGCTGCCAAGGATCTCATAAGCCCGCCCCCAGGCATAGGCGGTGCAGTTAGGCATACCATAGCCGCCCAGATAGAAAATGTTTTTGGCAAAATAGAAATCATTATCCGAGGTGGGGGCATTAAGCCTTGGCGTGAAGGTTGAAGTCGTACTGAGAAAATCATTTTTATAGGCTTCGTCAGGCCATCCCGGATCAGGGGCAACATCACCGGGAAGCATCTCCCTGGTTTCGCCAAATGGTTGTGCATCAATAACAGTCACAACAGACTCATCGGCATTGTTTTCTTCGGCTAGCACTGCAGCTGGGTAAATTCCCAGAGCCAGAATCAAAATAAAACATATAATCGCCTCCCGATAAAATTTCATTTTCAATATCCTCCCGTTTGTTAAGTTAACAGTTTATAATGAATTCGTATTATTTCTGAATTATTCGTGACAAACAAATTGAAAATTGAATTGCAACTGATCTTTCAGATACAATTCGTTACTTAAATTTTACACCTTAATAATAAATATTGCAATATTTAACTTAATATCTTTTGAAAAATAAAAATTCATGATGTGATCAGATAAACAACAATAAAAAATCACGATTAGCATTTAAAATAACGCGGTATCATGTCGGAAAGTGAAAATATATTAAAAATATGTTAAATTTGTGTTAAATGAGTTCTATTTGGGGAACTTATGGTGTAGAATGAGTACGGCAAAAAAACAGTATAGTTTGACATTCAAAAGTAAACTTTGAATGGACAGCGAGAAATGGGGTATTTTTTTTAATATGACTATCACTTTATCAGATTTTATCAGTAGTATCACCGGTAATCCCGCACTGCTGATCATCGTCGTTTTAACGCTTGGAGTTATTCTGGTTAACGGGTGGACAGATGCACCAAATGCCATTGCCACCTGCGTGTCCACACGATCATTGGAACCCAGAAAAGCAATTGTGATGGCCGCGATCTTTAATTTCCTTGGTGTTTTCGTTATGACGGCGATTAATGCGACGGTAGCTCAAACCGTGGCAAATATGGTTAATTTCAGCGGTTCGGACGATGCCCTCATTGCTTTGTGTGCAGCTTTGTTTGCCATAGTGCTCTGGGCGACTGCCGCCTGGTATTTTGGGATACCGACCAGTGAAAGCCACGCTTTAATCGCCGGGATCTCTGGTGCTGCCATTGCACTGCAGGGCGGCATTAGTGGGATCAATGGACAGGCATGGATTAAGGTCGTCTATGGGCTTGGCACTTCGACGGTTTTAGGATTTGGACTGGGCTTTCTGGTTGTAAAAATCGTGATGTTGATCTGTAAACAGATGTCACGGCAGCAGACCAATGTTTTTTTTAAGAATGGTCAGATTGGTGCCGGAGCTGCCATGGCCTTTATGCATGGTGCTCAGGATGGCCAGAAGTTTATGGGAATCTTCATGCTGGGTATTTTTTTGGCTCAGGGAAATGCTGATGCGACCAATTTCGTAATTCCCGTCTGGATGATGATTCTCTGTTCGCTGGTCATGGCACTGGGAACTTCCATTGGCGGGATGAAAATTATAAAAACCGTCGGGATGGATATGGTTAAGTTGGAATCCTTTCAGGGATTCAGTGCGGATCTTGCGGCGGCAATCTGTTTGCTGATTTCATCTGTTTTCGGGCTGCCAGTTAGCACTACCCACACTAAAACAACGGCGATTATGGGAGTTGGTGCAGCTAAACGGTTTTCCTCGGTAAACTGGTCAACAGTTGGTGAAATGCTTTTAGCCTGGGTACTGACATTCCCGGGATGTGGCCTGGTTGGTTTTATCATGGCTTGGGTTTTTATGCAAGTATTTTAAAATAACAATATCTTAAATAAGGGAGACGTTATGTCAAAAAAAGTTAAAACAAAAGGGTATAATTATTACAAGGAATTTATCGCTGTTTCTAATCTTATCGTGAAAGCATCGCATATGCTCAGTGAGTCACTTAAGAATTACGATCTGACAACTTTGGAGAAGAAGTTGGTCAAACTACATGAGGTTGAACGCAATGCCGATAATCTCAAATATGAGATGATGGAATTCATGTATAGTGATTTTCTTCCGCCGATCGAACGGGAAGACATCATCAATCTGGCGGGTGCTTTAGATACGATCATTGATCTGATTGAAGATATTCTAAAATACATCGACATGTTTCAAATTGAAAAGATTACCCCGGAAATGTTTAAATTCATGGAATTAATCGAAAAGAGTGCGACATGTCTGCATGAAGCGATTAAGGAATTAAAAGCTTTTAAAAAGCCTAAAGCTTTAAATGATGCCATCATTGCCATCAATCGACTGGAAAATGAAGGCGATGATCTTTATGTTCACGCGGTAAAACAGTTATTTATCGATAAGCGAGATCATATCGAAACCATTGCATTGATCCGTATTTATGATTATTTTGAAGAAAGCTGTGATTCTTTCGAGGATGCAGCAGATATCATTTCCAGTATTATTCTAAAAAATTCGTAGTATCAAAAATATTTTTGATGGGTCTTTACCAGCAATGAATTTAAGAACCGTTTTGTGGAGCCTCTCCAAAACGGTTTTTTTTTGTGACTCGTTTTACATAGTTGTCGGCAATGGACATAAAAGATATACAAACATTTACATGCTGTCTATTTACTTATGCGAATAAAGTGATATACTATAAATAAATCAAAGATCAACTTAATCCTCTTCTTAAAACTTATGATCCCGATCATAGAAAAGTAAACAAACGCACAACATACCAATAGAATTAAAAATGTCCAGGGTTGACCTAAACGATTAACCATAGGGAAATTGATACTTTTAAAGGCAGTGGGAAAAATTTGAATGAGAAAACAGATTGCTCCGAAATGAAGAACGGAAGAAACCTCAAACACATCAGACAGAGATAGTCAAAGATCATTGGGTATCAGGAAAAATCATTCGGTGAAGATGATGACGATAAGATTTCTGGACGATCGCGATGAGTTAAAACGAATCCAATCTAAAGAGTAAGATGATTCCAAAAAGTTGGCGATGTTTACAAAGAAAAGTGAAAAAGACGATTTTTGATAAAATCAATAGGAGGAGTCCAAACGGATGACAACAGAGATTTTAGGCTAGGCCGGTTTTACAGATAAAAATGTAAAACCGGTCTTAGTCTTTTTTGTGTTTTTAAAACATGCAAAAGTATGCCCAACTCCGTTGTATGATGTTGAGATCGTTTGAGTTTGCCTACGAATGGGTATATAATAAAAGAAATAGGGGTTCAAAAGTGGCTACTGAACATTAAATAGTCTGAAAGAAAACTTGATGGTTAGTGTCTGCAATTAAAAAATGGAGGATATGATTATGAAATTACTGGTACCTATCGATGGTTCCAAGGCATCTATTAATGCCCTTAAAAAAGCCATTGAAATTGCAAAGAAACATGGTTTTTCAATGACTCTGCTGACGGTCATTGAGGAGAGTCACTTGTCCGGTTATGGAAGAAACCAGAACTTTTGGCAACAGGTTGATGGTTCCATCATATCAGCTGGGATAGAAATTGACGCGATAACGCAACTGGAAGAAAGAGCAGTCGAATTGCTTGATGATATTGTCGCGACATTTGATTTTTCAGAGGTCCAACTGGAAAAAAGAGTTGTGATTGGAGAGCCTTCGATTGAGATTTTAGATCTGGCCCAAAACGAAAAATTTGATTTAATTGTGATGGGAAACAGAGGGATGTCAAAATTAAAAAGATTTTTCACCGGATCAGTGACGCAACGGGTGATTGCTGAAGCACCATGTCCTGTGCTCGCGATTCACGAGGATCTGAAGTAATCTGCAGAAGTCAGAAAAGCGGATTTGACGCTTTGCAAAGCTGTTTAGACGGGTATACAATTTTTATACAAACGTTTACAAAATAACTATTTACTTATTTTTGAAAGGTGTTATAATACAGTTAATCAAAGATCAACTGTATCTTTTCTGAATTGAATGATTACCGGTCATTTAAAAGTAAATAAGAAACAACTCGCCAATAAGATAAAAGAAATAACTGAGATCAACCTAAAAAGTGGCCCAGTTAAATCAATTAAATTAAAGGCTAGGAAGATTTGATTAAAAACAAATTGTAATGAAATTGAAATGAGATGCAACCTCACAAAGAATTAAATGAACGATGAATGAAAAATATCACTGAAAAAAGAAAAGTTCTCACGGTTTCTGAAAGCCATATCCAATTGAATTTGGAAAGGAGAAAATGTTCTTAAAGCAAAATATCGAGTAAAGAATCCAGTAAATAATGATCCAGTGAGGATAAAACAAATCAATTTTAAGAGTAAAAACACCGAAAAAGTTGGAGCTGTTTACATTGAAAAGTGAAAAAAGAGCTTTGATAAAAAATCAGAGGAGGAATCCAAACGGATGACAACAGAGATTTTGGACTAGGCCGATTCTACAGGTAAAAGCGTGGAATCGGCATTAGTCTTTTTTGTGGTTGTTGTGAAAATATATTGGAGATGAAGCAGCAATCAAAAACACCAGAGACAGCTGTTTCTGGTGTTTTTGATAGTATCATTTGTTAAGGATCCATTCAAGAGGCAATGTCGGTCATTGTTTCCTTTGAAGAGATCCAGATCCATTAGTCCAAGTGACAGAATCAAAGACATGTTATACCTGAAAAATTGAAGAGAGTTATTCTTTGATTTGTTGCTTCAAATATTTATACATCTGGCTGAAGTCATTGAGTTCATTTTCGTGAGTCGTGCTGCGAATTGTCTCGATCTGATCAATGTTAGCAGAAAAAATATCAACCAGCCTGGGTTCGAAGAATTTCCCTTTTTCATTCAGTAAATAGGATAATGCATCCTTCTGGGACCAGGCATCTTTATACGTTCGTACGCTGCGCAGCGCATCATAAACATCGGCTATGGCGGTAATGCGGGCAAAGATATGGATTTCTTCGCCAGATTTACCGCCGGGATAGCCACCACCGCCCCATTTTTCATGATGTTCCAGAGCAACCAGTGAGGCGTAGCGTAACATTTCCCGCTCCGGATTTTTTAGAATTTCATAACCAATACTGGTATGATATTTGATGATTTCAAACTCCTGTTCTGAGAGCCGCCCTGGCTTGTGGAGAATATTTTCAGCGATACCGATTTTTCCAACATCATGCATCGGCGAAACAGCGCTGAGAATCGTGATATCCCTTTCAGAAAGCCCGTATTCTTTGGCCAGAAAAGCAGATACTCGGGCTACTCGCTTGACATGATTAGCAGTTTCAAACGATCGGGTCTCGATGACCGCTCCCAGTTTTGAAATCAGAACTTTCTGGGTATCGACAATTTCCTGATTTAAATCGGCTATTTCGATGGTTTTCTGATTGAGAATATTTTTCTCGCGAATGGCATAAAGCAGGAGACCGATAATCGTCATCAGTACAGCGGAGACCACTGAGAAAAGAATAATCAGATTTTTGTTCTTTTCAAAATATGAAACCGGTCTGTTGACAATGATGGAGTCCTCCGGGACCGCACTCAGCTGGTAAGCTTTGAGGACATTATAGTCAAACAGATACTGATAATGAGAGTCATCTTCGTAAATTAGCGGAGCAACAGCTTGGCCCGCCCACAGATCAAGCAGGATATTGGCAGCATTTTCCCCATATTTATAGGAAGAAGCCACATATCCTCCAATTACCCCGGTGCCAAGATAAAAATCCCAGAGGGCGTAGACTGGATTTTTGGCATTTTTTATAATATATTGGGGGACCTCATCATAATGATAGGTATTACCATATCGATCCCGGGAATACAATACATAAAAAAACAGGTCATTTTCACTGCTGTCATCAATGATTGCTTTTAGTTCCGCTGGTGTTTTATCATAGTAATGTTTGCCTTCAAATTCCGGATATTTGTCGGCAAGCATGCTCATGATGTCAGAGCGCATTTCGTTGCTGGTGGTAGTTTCGTCATAAATAAAATGCAGGGTTTTTATCTCTTTGTTCTGATTTTGAGCTAAAGCCAGTGTAATGTTTTTTTCGACATCCGGCCGCTCTTCAATGATGATCATACCCGGAACTCCCTGGCTGTACGGCCGCAGGGAATTAATACCGGTGCTGACAATATTTGTAGCATCAGGCCAGATTGATTTACCAAAACGATTATAAAACTGCAGGGCGTCGTCGTCACAGATAATGATGCCATCCAGTGATACATCATGGTATTTTGTTGTCATAATATCCGCCAGAGTCTGAAAGGTGTTGGCATCAAAATAATTTTTGGTATCAAGGAATTCGTACCGGATGCGAACCTTTTCACCGGATTTTGATAAAACAGCCTCGATACCATCTTCCAGAACCCGGGTATGATAATAATCTCGCTGATATGATTGTAAAACAAGGATCTCTTTGGAATAAATTCCCAAATCATGGGATTGAGAGAAAACCAAAGGTGAGAAAAGAAAACTACAAAAACATAAAACGATGATGAGTGATATCAGGCGTAGCTTTTTCATATGAGTGAACCTCCAGTTGACCAGTTTTAATGATATTATACCAATATTTTAAAAGTTTAATCAAAAAAAGCAACAAAGCAATACGCTAAAAAATTCTAATCCGATTCAATATTGATGTGATATCTGGGTAAATATAAACTCAACAGTCCTGAAGTTTAAATAGATGTTCCATGATTATTTTAGAGGTTATCATTCGTGCTGATACAAAAAAATCTAATTATTTAAGCAGGTTAGTCGATTACATTCATACGAAGAAATGTTTACTATAATCAGAAAACAAGATTTTTGAGAAGGAGATGCCATGATTGACTTACCAGAAACTACCAATGTCTACCGACGAATGCCCAAAGAATTGTTCTATAAGTATTTAAACGACGACTGCAGATTAAAAAAGACCTTCGCTGATGAAATCATAAGTATAATCTGGATCAATACCCTCTCGTTCGAAACCTTTAACACCTTAAAGGGGAGGCACGTCAGTGAAATTGCGATTGTCGAGATTAATTTAAATCGTCAGGCTATCAATCCCAGTATCCTGGAAATTATTAATCGGGAAATTGATCAATATGCGGTCTTTGTTATCCGATACGAAGAATGGGGACAGATCTGGTGCTGTGATCATCAGTCGCTCAGTGTGCAAATGGGTCAGTTACTTTGTCAGAACTATTATCAGACAAACTGGATAAGCACCGAGGATTTGACGCTGAAGATTGACGGGGAGAACTTGGATCAGGTTTATGAGAATTTCTTTATTCAGATTGTTGGTAAACCGTTTCCAGCCCGGGAGGAGCAAAACGAGAATCAGACAGAAGAGGTAACCGGAAAAGTAGTGCACCAGGGAAAGAGCGAACAGTTGGAAAAGCTGGAAACGATCATCAGAAATCTGGAAAACCAGATGGCAAAAGAAAGGCAGTTTGCAAAACAGGTCAAGCTGGTCACCGAATTAAATAATGCTAGAGATGAAATGAAAATAATCAAACAATCCATGTCAACGCATATTGAAATCCATCAACCAGATATTATTGAAACACAAGCAGAGTCGGCGCAAATGGTAAGATCCTTTTATCCCAATGTATCGCTCAAGATGCAGGGCATGACTGGAAAGCGGTTTGATTATTCTTTAATATAGAAATTTAAAGCCTAAAACACTCTTTTCAGAGTGTTTTTTTGATAGTGGATGATTGATCAAAGCGAGCGACAAAAAATGAGGTTACTGGAAATTATCTTTAGAAGGCAAATCTTCTCAACCGAATAAGGCGTAATCAGTTGCCTGATAAAAGCGGAAAAGATATAATGAAATAAAAACCGATTTGACGTTGGGTGACTGACGAGGGGGGCAAAGGGTATGGAGAGTTTACCAGTCGTGGTTCTTGTTGATTCGAATGTCGTGGTCAAGGATCGGATCAGAAAAATTCTGGCGGATCAGGACGTTGCAATTTATGAAGCGTTTAACCGTGGAGAGCTGCTTAAAATCTTAAAAGAAAATAAATATCAGGTTGATTTGATTGTAACCGATATTGAAATTGATACGGATCGCAGTTTTGATGGGCTTAGCCTGATAAAATTGGTTCAAAGTAAAAGCGACACCATCCCGGTTATGGTGTTGACATCTGAGAGCAAAAAAGAAGTGATCACGAAATATTTACGGCAAGGTACGGCGGATTATGTTTTAAAACCATTTGAAGATAATTATCTGAAGGAAAAAATTTTAAAACATCTCAGCATTGAGAGTCTTACGGAGTTTACTGTTTTGAAATTCAGTTTAAAAAATTATCTTGACCATGAAATCTATAAAGCCCAAAAAGGTCATTACAGCTTTACCCTTCTAAAGATCAGTTTCCAGTTGAATAAACAGGCCACAGAAGCCAGCAATGAATTTTACAAACATGCTAAAGCTGTTTATTGGGAGATCAAATCACTTTTTTGGGATTCGGATTTATACATCCAGCACGGTTATCACAGTCATCTGGGCTTTTTCCCCTTTTGTACCCGGGAAAATTCTAAAATAATAAGTGATAAGATCATCAGGAAATATGAGGAATTCAAAGCAAGTGATCCTGAAATGCAAAACTATGACATTATCCAGACCGCGTCAACTTACCCCGTTGATGGTGAGACCACGGCTGAACTGCTCGAAGCACTGGAAGCCAAAAACGCAGAAACCTTAAAAGTCTAAGTTTGTGCCGGCAAGCGAAAAATCGGATGAGCATTAACCGGAACCAACTGCTTAGATACTTGATGTTGCTTATTTAGATTGCGCAGGAATGACCTCAATGCTGACAATCTCAGGCATGTTCATAAAACGATAGGGCAGTTTGGTCATTCCTGTTCCTTTGGTGACAAACAGG
>CAZEBY010000010.1:48918-53682 GCA_964510565.1 uncultured Lachnospiraceae bacterium
GTTCATAAAACGATAGGGCAGTTTGGTCATTCCTGTTCCTTTGGTGACAAACAGGTTGGTTTGTCCTTGGTTACCAATGGCATAAAGGCCCTTCACATATTTTTTTCCGTTAGCCGGCAGAATCTTTTCGGTGAGATAGGGCAGTGAAATCTGACCGCCATGGGTATGGCCGGCTAAAACCAGCTGGACGGCATCGATGTTCATGTCATCGACGATATCCGGCTCATGGGTCAGCAGAATATTATAGGCGCTGTCCAGGGCTGCATCAGTTAGATTTAAATTAGAATTGCCCCGGTATACATCGTCCAAACCAAGAATCCGAACGTTAAGTTCTTTCAGATCCAGCCTGTCATTGATTAAGACTTTAAAATCGGCGGCGTGCATCAGATCGATGTAATTATATTTGTCCATCAAAACATAATCATGATTTCCAATGACGGCAATCTTACCATAGGTTGCTTTTAGTTTTGTGAGAATGTGAGCTATCTTTTCAGGATTTGTAGCAGAATATCCGATAAAATCAATGAGGTCACCAGTAAAGATAACAAGATCTGGCTCTTCAGCGTTTATCGCTGTTACAATTTGTTCGAGTTGTGAAGTATTATTAAATTCACCGAGGTGAGTATCTCCCCAAAAGACTATTTTGAGGGGTTTGTCGAGTACGTCGTTTTCAAGTTTTGTCCGATTGACCATTAAGAGATGGGGTTCAACATAACGCGCATAAAGGTATACACCCATAAATGATATGACTAAGACGATAATACATAACAATAAGAATTTTCCTAATTTCAAGGGTGCTCCTTTCAACTAATTTAATTTTGTGATAGTTATTATAACCTATTTACTTAAAGCGTACTTTAAATAAATGGCAGGCTTAACAAGTTATCAGATCATGGTAATGACTAACAATTGAAAATAGAATCAAAAGCGTATCGTAAACTGGAATAACGACTAGCGATGTATTTTGTTTTCTGATGACTGATATTTTGGCCTTTTCTTTATCTTTTTCAGAAAAATAATGTTATAATAAACAGGTAACGCTAACATCAATGATATGAAAGAGGTCTTAATGAAGTTTCAGGAGATTTCAGACAAGCTGACACGCTTTATTAATAACTATAATTATCTTGCTGAGGAACGCAGCGCCAATGTGCTTTTTCTATTAAAGTGCGTTGTTTTAAAATACCTGGCAGACAATCAGTGTCTTGATTTTGAAGCACACCAGAAGACCATTCAAAAGAACTTTACCCTGGATTATATTTTGGGAATCTGGCAGGGATCCCCCCTCGAGACCTCGTTCTGGGAGAAAGAACAGACAGACCCCTGGCCGATCGGTGATGAGATATGGGCGTGGGTCTCAGATCTAATCATCACCTCACCCTCGCTGGCAGGGGAAAACCCGGCCTTGATTGGCAGTCTTTATGAAGCCAGTCTACTACTCAATCACAAGAAAAATCATGGCGTATTTTATACCCCGGAAAACATCGCCAGGTATATGGCGGCGGAGGTGCTTGAAGTATTTGCGTCGGCGGATGATGCGCAGGATTATCGGATTCTGGATCCGGCTTGCGGAAGCGGATCGCTATTAAGTGCAGTATACGATGAGCTTGTTTCCCGCAGTGGGGAGCAGAGCCCAGAGCAAAAAGCCAAACAGCATCGCCGGCTACTGGAAACCGGCCTGCTGGGCGTGGACCGTGATCCGATGGCCTGTCTGGTAACCCGGCTGATTTTAACCTTAAAAGGAAAAGCGTACGTCAAACCACGGGGCGTTTGTTGCGGCGATATTCTTATCGACGATCTGGTTGAGAATGAATCGGTGGATGTGGTCATTGGGAATCCACCTTATGTCGGGCACAAGGAAATTCAGACAGATTATATGAAACGGCTAAAAAACCGCTATGCTGAAGTGTACCGGGACAAGGGTGATTTGTCCTATTGTTTTATCTATCGGGGTTGGGAGTTGCTAAAACCCGGGGGACAACTTATCCACATCACATCACGATATTTTATCGAAGCCTTGTATGGAAAACCGTTGCGGGCTTTTATTCGAAAAGCTTTTGCAATTCAGGAAATCGTTGATTTCAACGGACTCCGGGTGATTGAGGGGGTTGGGGTTGATCCCGCTATTATCCGATTGGTGAAGGTAAAGCGGATCGATGACAGTCACACAATTCTGGTTAAACGGTTCTTTATTAAAAATCATAAACCGGAAAGCTATCCCAATCTGATCCAGGCCCTTACACAAAACAACCAACAAAGCGAGTTTTATGAGTCCTTTGAACTCTCGCAGACCCGACTGAATGACGATTCCTGGCGGCTTTATTCACCCCTGACCCGGGGGATTATTGAAAAGATTGAAAGAAAAACACCGTTTACTCTGGATAATGTCGTTCAGAGTTTTCAGGGGATTATTACCGGCAACGACAAGGCCTTTATCTTTGAGGCTACGGATCCGCTTCTTTCAGGCTTTTATCCGAGTCTTTTAAAACCGTGGATCAAAAACAAAGATGTCAAGGCTTTTCAGGTTAGCGAACCACAAAAGCAAATCCTCTACACCAACCCGATCAGCGATATTAAAGAGCATCCTGAAGTGGCAGTGCATCTGGAAACATATCGGCAAAAGCTTAAAAACCGCCGGGAATGCAAAAATGGCAAGTTGGCCTGGTATAAGCTGCAGTGGGGCCGGGACCCCGATCATTTTGAGGGGCGAAAGATCGTTTTTCCCTACAAGGCAACCCATAACCGTTTTGCCATTGATGAAGGGCGCTGTTATTTCAGTGCCGATGTTTATGGATTGATTCTTAAGCCCCGACTTTACCATCAGGTCAACGAGGAGTTTCTGGTAATGCTTTTAAACAGTCGGCTCTATAATTATTATTTTAAGTCCTTTGGGAAAAAGCTGGGGGACAAGTTGTATGAATACTACCCCAATACGCTGCTGCGGTTGGGAATACCGAACATAAAAGAAGAAACCACTAGGGTTTTTAAAGATACTTATGATAGAATTGTAGAATTAAAGAAAAATGGAGACACTGTAGAATTAGCCAGAATTCTGGCTGAAATTGACGGGTGGTTCTATGATTTTTTTGAGTTGAGTCAGATTGAAATAGCAGCAATTGAAATGAGTGGGTGATTGTGGGAGTGCCAATAGCTTCACACTACCGGGATCTCATGCGTTCGTGAAAGGACATTATGCAGGAAAGTTTTTTTAACCAAAATTATGAAGGCCAAATTGCTGATAATGCCCCCCTTGCAGTCAGAATGAGGCCTCAGACATTAGCAGAATTTGTCGGGCAGCAGCATATCATTGGTCGGGGGAAACTTCTGTATCGGCTGATTGAAGCCGATAAACTGTCGTCGGTGGTATTTTACGGACCGCCGGGAACCGGTAAGACCTCACTGGCAAAAATTATTGCCAATCGCACCAATGCGATGTTTTATGAACTCAATGCCGTCACTTCGGGTAAAAAAGAAATCACCGAGGTGCTGGAAAAGGCCAAAAACAATCTGGGGGTTTATAATCGGAAATCGATCCTTTTTATTGACGAGATTCATCGCTTTAATAAAGCCCAACAGGATGCGCTCTTACCCAGCGTTGAAAAAGGGTTGATAACCCTGATTGGGGCGACCACCGAAAACCCCTATTTTGAGATTAACTCGCCATTGCTGTCCCGCTCGACGATCTTCGAGTTTTACCACCTGACTCCAGAGGATATCTGTCAGGTGATTAAACGGGCCATTACCGATCGGGATCGGGGTTACGGCGTAATGAAAATAGAATGTGATCAGGACGCCATCGATCATTTTTCTGAGGTGGCCAACGGCGATGTCCGACGGGCCTTGAATGCTTTAGAGTTGGGAATTCTGACGGTGGATAAAAATGCCGACGGGGTCATTCGCATCGATCTGGAAACGGCCCAGGAGTGTATCCAAAAGCGGGCGGTTCAATACGATAAAAATGGTGATAATCATTACGATACCATTTCAGCCTTTATCAAGAGTATTCGGGGATCAGATCCCGATGCGGCGCTTTACTGGATGGCCAAAATGATTACTGCCGGGGAAGACCCGAAGTTTATTGCTCGCCGGATTGTTATTTCGGCATCTGAAGACATCGGCAATGCCGAACCGCTGGCCTTACCGGTAGCGATGGCCGCTGCCGATGCGGTTCAGTTTATTGGTATGCCGGAAGCCCGGATTAATCTGGCTCAGGCAGTTGTTTTTCTAGCCTGTGCGCCCAAAAGCAATGCTTCTTATTTGGCGGTGGATGCGGCTATTGAGGCGGTCAATCATGTCTCAAACAGTCATGTTCCGGCTCACTTGCAGGATACCCATTATGCCGGCAGTAAAAAACTGGGTCGCGGGATGACCTATCAGTACCCCCATAATTATCCCGGACACTTTGTCAAACAGCAGTATCTTCCGGATGACCTGGTAGGCATCCATTTTTATCAACCAACAGAAATGGGTCATGAACAAAAAATGAAAGAATACCTCCAGAAAAATGGAATGATCGAATAAATCACAAACAGAAAAGGAGAGACATTTGAAAAAGGAATTGCGTGAACAACAGGAAAAAATGTTTAAACTGGAAGAAAATATCCACGGGTTCATCTTAAATAAAGAAGAATTTGTGGATGAAATAGATGGCTTTGCCCGTACCTTTGTCCATGAAAAAACCGGAGCCCGTTTAGTGTATATCTCGGCAGAGGATGATAACAAGGTTTTTTCAATCAGCTTTCGCACCCCGTCGACTGACAGCAC
>CAZEBY010000011.1:0-50098 GCA_964510565.1 uncultured Lachnospiraceae bacterium
ATGAAATCATCGGGATCTTTTCGGTGTTTTCACTCAACCTCTGCAAGATCGAATCGCGACCGCTGCTAAAAGAAAACTGGGAATACCTCTTTTTTGTCGATTTCACCGGCAATATTTCCCAGAACACCCTGGTCAACCTGCTACCAATCATTCAGGAAAAGGCCGAGTATTTTCAGTTTCTGGGGTATTATCCGCAGTATGAAGAAAAATAAGATCCGCTTAATCACTTAGCAACAAAACCCCAGGTTTTCACGACACAAATAAGTCGTTAAACCTGGGGTTTTTAATGTTTACTGTTTTAATCGTAAAAGGCCATTCGAATTTGACCCTTGGCGTCAACTGCCGGGCGGTAATCATCGGAATGACAATTGGGACAGCGGGCTTTGGCTGCCAAGCGGTAATGACCGTCCTCACAGGGCCCGGCCATCGCTTCGACCTTTTGTTGATAGCTAAGCGCTGAATCCTGGTCTTTTATTTTTTCTAAAATTTCTTCCTGACGGATCGCCTTTTCTTTGCCACAGCTGTCGCAGTGCAGCAAAGAAAAATTTAAACCGCCGCCTTCCCGGACATCAAATTCGGTCTGGCACTGATTACAGCGGGCTTTAAACTGTCTGCCCAATTTTATCGCCTCCTATTTTAACTTATTCACCGCTTAAGCCAGTAGCTGCAAGACCCCCTGGGGCTGCTGATTGGCCTGGGAGAGCATCGCTTGGGCGGCCTGAGAAAGAATATTATTTTTGGTAAAGGCCATCATTTCCCGGGCCATATCGACATCGCGAATCCGCGATTCCGATGAGGTTAAATTTTCTGAAGCGGACTCCAGATTCTTAACGGTATGCTCGAGCCGGTTCTGGTAAGCCCCCAAACGGGAACGCTCGGCTGACACCCGGGAAATCGCTGAATCACAGGAGCTGATGGCGTTACTGGCAGACGTATGACTGTCCACCTTGAGGCTGGCAATGCCCAGGGCCGCGGCCCGCATATCGCTGGTCGAGACCGCCATGGTCTGGCCGGTATTGGCGCCGATCTGAATATTAAAGGACTGGGCCGCCGCATCGGCCAGATCCGGCCAGGTGATGTTAAAGCCGGACAGCGCTCCACTTCCAATGGTATCCGGCATTATCGATTCAGCCGTTTTAGCAGAACCGCCAGTCGCATCTGCACCGGTGGCTGAACCGGTATCAGCTTCTGCCCCAGCATCTAAAACAATACCTGTTTCTGTCAGAATATCTACAGCTGGGATTGCCTTAAATGCCGCTATAAAAGCTGCTGTATTTGCAAATGTGGTTTCATTCGCTAACGCATCATCTAAATTTTTTGAGGCGTTGGCAGGATCTGCCAAGTACTGAAGAATCGAATCCAAATCCCCACCCGTTGCTTTATCCAGATACCGGACGGCCAGATAGGCTGAGGCATAATCATTACTACCACCCCATTGAGTTTCAAGCCCATCCTCAAAATTGTCACGCACATTTTCAAGCGTACCCAGTGAAGCAATCGCGGATTCCAGTCGTTCATCACCACCATGGGTAAACTCGGCCACCCCTTCACTAAACCAGGTGGGCAAATCCCCGAAATTCATTGTCGACATCATTACTGCATGGGTCATTTCATGGGCGATCACCCGATCGACATATTGGGGATAGGTGCCGCCATCCGCGGTATCGGTCGGCTGAGAATACGCCAGATTGATACTTAAAGTCAAACTCCCCCCAAATGTACCTGGTCCTTTAATCGTTGGTGGCCCTAATACATCAGTTGAAGGCTCAAAACTGCCAATTACCGCTGCGGCATAAGCGCCTGGCGATGTATCATTGACAAACTCCACGGTCATATTAATCCCACTGGCGGAAATCCCATAACTGTCGAATACCAGATCTTCCGCCTCCGCCAGCCACCACTTTTGGAGACTCGAAATCAAATTCTGCTGATCGGCCGCACTGACTGTGGCATTGCCCTGATTCAGCAGCTTCTTGGTATTGAATTCGGTATCGTTGCCAATCCGATCCACCTCTTTGGCGAGCTGATCGATCTCGTTTTGAATCGCTTCCCGATCGGCCGTGGCATTGGTGTCATTGGCGGCCTGCACCGACAACTCCCGCATCCGCTGAATCAGCGCGTGGGACTCCCCTAATGCCCCTTCGGCGGTTTGGATCAGCGAAATCGCATCCCGGGCATTGGCCCCGGCCTGATCGAGCCCCCGGATCTGGCCCCGCATTTTTTCAGAAATCGCCAGTCCGGCGGCATTATCCCCGGCCCGGTTGATCCCCTGCCCGGAAGACAATTTTTCCAGCGACTTGCTGACTTGGTTATTATTACTTGTCAATTGACGATAAGTGTTGATTGCCATGATATTATGGTTAATTCGCATGTGGTCACCTCCTCTCCGATTGAATCACCCTGATAATCATGATCAGATAAAATACGAAGCGAATTTGCTAACATGACGCTTCTTAATAGACACCAATATTCAATATTCGCATTTCAAAATATATCGGCTAAACCGGCATCACGCATTAGCTTTTTTAGCAAAAGTTTAACATTTGCTAAGATTTCTTGTTAAAACGAATGCTTATCACGCCGCTTAAAAATGGCCATCAAAAAACCGACGGCATCACGCTACCGTCGGTTTTTATGATCAATCTTATTTCTTTGTCAGCTCAATGCGGGTATCATGACCATTTAAATTAAACACTTCCCCAACACCGGCAGCGATCGTAATCGCATCGGCCAGGGTTTCGGTTTTGATAAAATCAGCATAGATCTCAATCGCCCGATCCATCGCTTCGTCACTGCTGTAAGTGATATCGATGCGATCCATCACTTCGTAGCCGTTTGACTTTCGCAGCTGCTGAATCCGGGAGACAAATTCCCGGGCACAGCCTTCGTCGAGCAACTCCTGATTGAGGCTGGTGTCGAGAATGATAAACTTGTTGTTAAACATCTGGACATTGAAGCCTTCTTTGGCAGAAATCCGGATATCGATGAAATCTTTGCGCAGTTCAATGCTTTGTCCGTCGAGCTCAATCACAAAGCTGCCGTCGGCTTCGAGCTTGGCTACCACCTCACTGGCAGGGGCTAAAGCCAGGGCCTTGCCCAGCAGCTTGACGTTTTGACCAAGAATCGGGCCGGCGACCTTAAAGTCCGGTTTTAAGGCATAGTTCATAAAGTCACCAAGATTATCTTCAAAGACGACCTGTTTAATATTGAGTTCTTCTTCGATCAGCACGCACAGATCACCGAGGGTTTCTTTATACTTGCCATCGACAATAATTTTTGAAAGCGGCTGCCGCACCTTGATCTGCGCCTCTTCACGGGCGCCACGGCCAAGGCTGACCAGCTCCCGCACCAGATCCATCGGTTCCTCAATGGCCTCCTGAATCAGCGCTTCATTGACGGTCGGATAATCGGCCAGATGCACCGAAACCCCATCGGTCAGCTTCTGATACAGTTCTTCAGTAATGTACGGGGCAAAGGGCGCACACAGCCGGACCACCCCTTCGAGCACTTCCCAGGTCGTGTTGTAAACGGCTTTTTTATCCTCCGTCAGTTCGGTGCCCCAGAAACGGCGGCGGTTACGGCGGATATACCAGTTGGATAAATCTTCGTTGACAAAGTTCTGGATTTTCTTGACCGCTTTGGTTAAGTCAAAGACTTCCATTTCTTCGCGGACTTCTTTAACCAGGCGGTTGTATTTAGAAAGAATCCAGGCATCAATTTCGGGACGATTGGCATAGGGCACAAAGAATTCCCGGGGATCGATGTTGTCGGTATTGGCATATAGGGCAAAGAAATGGTAGGTGTTTTTTAAGGTATTAAAAAATTTACTCTGCACTTCTTTAATCCCCTTGACATCAAAACGGGTGGGCGTCCAGGCTGGTGAGACAAAGAGCAGATACCAGCGCAGCGCATCGGCCCCGTATTCGGAAAACATTTCAAAGGGATCAACGGTATTGCCCCGGGTCTTGGACATTTTCTGGCCGTCGGCATCAAGAATCAGGTCATTGACCAGCACCTTTTTATACGGCGCTTTGCCGGTCACAAAGGAAGAAATGGCCAACAGTGAATAAAACCAGCCGCGGGTCTGGTCAATCCCTTCGCAGATAAAATCAGCCGGGAATTGTTCTTCCCACAGTTCCTTGTTTTCAAACGGATAGTGATGCTGGGCAAAGGGCATCGAACCGGAATCAAACCAGCAGTCGATGACGTCCTTGACCCGGGTCATCGTCTGGCCGCAATCGGGGCAGCTGAAATGAACATCATCGACATAAGGACGGTGCAATTCAATGCTTTCGTCAATGTTTTCGACCGCCCGTGCGACCAGCTCTTTTCGGGAACCGACGGTTTCTAACTTACCACATTCCTCGCAGCGCCACACCGGCAGCGGGGTTCCCCAGTAGCGACTTCTTGAGATCGCCCAGTCGTTGAGGTTTTCCAGCCAGTTGCCAAAACGTTTTTCGCCGACAAAGTCCGGGTACCATTCGACTCCGTTATTATTTTCGATCAGGGTATCCTTGATCTTGGTCATTTCCAGATACCAGCTTGGTTTGGCATAATATAAAAGCGGGGTTTTACAACGCCAGCAATGAGGGTAATTATGCAGCACCTTTTCTTTTTTGAACAGTTTGCCTTCGGCTTTTAACCATTTGATGATATCAAGATCGGCATCGATGACAAATTGTCCCTTCCAGGGGGTGTCGGTATATTTGCCGTCCTCGGCTACCGGTTGCAGCACCGGCAGATGATAGGCACGGCCAACCTTGTAGTCATCTTCCCCAAAGGCCGGGGCGATATGAACAATCCCGGTGCCGTCTTCGGTGGTGACATAGTCGGCACAGGTGACAAAAAAGGCCTTTTTATCCGCGGTCACAAAGGGCATCAGCTGCTCATACTCGACGTATTCCAAGTCTTTTCCCTTCATTTCTTCAATGATTTCGTAACCCTCGCCGAGCAGTTTCGGGGCCAGCACCTTGGCACAGATATAGACCTCGTCATTGCTGCGGGCTTTGATGTAATCGGCCTCAGGATGCACGGCCAGGGCCACATTGGCCGCCAGCGTCCAGGGGGTGGTGGTCCAGACTAAAAAGTATTCGTTGGCATCCTTGCGTTTAAAGGCCGCAACGACGGTGTTACTTTTAATTTCCTGATAGCCCTGGGCGACCTCATGCGAAGCCAGACCGGTCCCGCAACGCGGGCAATAAGGCATGATCTTGTGCCCTTCATAAAGAAAGCCCTCTTTATTGAATTTATCAAGAATCCACCAGACCGATTCAATATAATTGTTATCCAGGGTAATGTAGGGGTTTTCCATGTCGATGAAATAACCCATTTTGCGGCTCATTTCCTTCCATTGCCCTTCATAATTAAAGACCGATTCCTTGCATTTTTCGTTAAATTTATCGATGCCATAGGCTTCAATTTCCGGTTTACTGGACAGTCCCAGCTGTTTTTCGACTTCGATTTCCACCGGCAGGCCATGGGTATCCCAGCCGCCTTTACGCAGCACCCGATAGCCGTCCATCACCTTATATTTACAGACCGTATCTTTTAAGGTCCGGGCCAGTACATGGTGGATTCCCGGTCGGCCGTTGGCCGTGGGCGGCCCTTCAAAAAAGACAAAGTCCGGTTTCCCTGCCCGGTTATCAATACTCTGCTGCAACAGATTCATGGCTTCCCATTGTTGTGAGATCGCGTCTTCTTTTTCGCCGATTTTTCCCTCTATTAGTGTTTTAAATTGCGCCAAATTTCTACCTCCATTTAGTCTCTCTGATTGAATACTATGTGTTTATCTCGTGCTCTAAAATCGCATGTTTTAATCGTGTCGTGTCTGCGCCCGGGCCAAACCCCAGCCAAACAAAAAACGCCCCCTGAAAAATCCAAGGGACGAAAAATCGCGGTACCACCCAAGTTGGCAGAACCCTGCCCACTCTCTGAAGTTAACGATTCCCCGTGATTTCCTAAGCGTAATTAACCTCTGGCTAATCCCATCTTCAGAAACCCTGTTCAAAGGTGATCTCTCTGAGGTATCTTTTGACAACCTTTCACCAAAGTGATTGTCTCTCTGCTAAAGCCTTCCCCACAGCGTCCTTATCCTGACATTTATATTTGTATTTATAACGATTAAAAAGTAAAAAGTTCTGTTCTATATTCTATCCAATAACCTTAATAAAATCAAGTTTTTTGAATTTTTTATTCTAAAAATTATAAATTTCGGTTATAATGAAGTCTACCATCTCAATCTTCACATTGGTCACTGAGAAACAACACGGTGCAAATCGCACCGTGTCTCACTGATCGACCCATTTTCTAAAAAAGGAGTCATTATGAAAATACGTTATATTATTCTTTCGGTCGTCCTGCTTGGGACTCTGATTGCCGGTGCCGTCTTGATGATCCCCAAACTGATGACTGATGAAAAAACGACGGCTAAAGAATCCACGACCACGACGACCACCACGACGACCAAACAACCCGAACCGATAAAAAACAATCTCCCCGATTCCACCGCGACCACTGCCATTGTCGTGCCCCAGGAAATGCAGACCGTCATTGAGGAAAACAAAACAGCACTCTACGTTGATGAAGCCGGTCTGCTGGCGGGCAATTATCCGATCCAGATGGTCCCGCTTTACGGTGTCACCAGCGTTTCCGAATCCCAACAGATCACCACGGATACCGGCAAGCCGGGCTGGAAAGCGGGCTATGTTTCTGAATATACCACCGACGAAATTCTCAGTTTTTATCAAAGCCTGTTGGCCAGCGCAACCAATTATACGGAAGAAACGGTTTCTGAATCCACCAACCTGAAGGGAACCGTCAGCGGCTATACCATCAGCCTGACCATTTCCCCCAACAATCCGGACAAAACCGATCTGCCGGGGAATTCTGCCGTCAGTATTTTCATCGAACAAGTCTAATCGATGGGGTCAGATTTTTAAAAAAATTCCACCATTCAAGACCTTGTTTTCACAAGAAATCTGCGATAACCTAATACTAAGCCAACGGCTCATCGTCGGCTTAGTATTTTTTTATGAATTGAGGAAATGAGATGAACGATCAAACCAAGAAAATTACCTACACCGCGTTAATGATGGCCCTCACCCTGGTGATGACATCACTGGTGAAGATTCCGCTGCCCACCGGTTATATTCATCCCGGTGATGGTGCCGTGCTTTTATCTGCCTACATTTTAGGTCCCTGGGGCGGACTGATTGCCGCCGGCATCGGCTCCGCCAGTGCCGACTACTTTGGCGGTTACGGCGCCTATATGCTGCCCACCTTGATTGCCAAAGGCTCGATGGCCTTTATTTGCGGCTATCTGATGCAGCGTTTTCCCGACAAAAACATTCTGCTCGCGATGTTCCCGGCAGTGCTCGCGATGACAGCGGTTTACTACGTTTCGGAAGTAATCATGTACGGTAACATTGCCGGCCCGCTGGTCAACGTTCCGTTTAGTCTGTTGCAGGGCGTATTCGGGGTTGTGCTGGTCACCATTTTGCACAAACCACTGGAACGCTTTCGCCTGACCCCAGTTAAGTTTTAGCCATAAAAAAAGACCCATCGGGTCTTTTTTATTTGCACCGTGTTTCCCTGATCGCTTACATATAGCCCTTCATGGTCTCCAGATAATCATCAGCATTCTGCCGAATCTCTTCGATTTCTGCGGATGTCAGCGCCCGGACCACCTTGGCGGGACTGCCCAGGATTAAGGAATTTGGCGGAAAGGCCTTGCCCTGCGTCACCAGCGAGCCGGCTCCGACAATTGAGTTGTCGCCAATTTTGGCTCCATTCAGAATAATGGCGCCCATTCCCACCAAAACATTATCGCCAATTTCACAACCGTGAATAATCGCATTGTGACCGATGCTCACGCCGTTGCCAATGACCGTCGGATACCCCGGGGCCACATGGACCACGGTACCATCCTGGATATTGGTACGATCACCAATCGTGATTGTATCGACATCACCGCGGATTACCGTCTGAAACCACACGGAGATAAAATTACCCAGCTTTACTTTACCCACCACATCGGCACTTTTTGCGATAAAAATGGTTTTACCCAACATCATTCTACTCACCTCACCAGCATTCATTTCAGATATTTGCCACTCCATGATACTATTTTCAGGACTTTTTGTAAAGTTATTCCATGATCTCCTCGATTTATGATAAAATATCTAAAATAATAACGACAGTACCGATAAAATACTAAAAAACACAAAGGACGCATCGATGAATATTGCCAGTATTGAAAACTTAAAAAAAACCTATGGGGTCAAAACCCTTTTTCATGAACTTTCTTTTTCGATCGCAGACACCGACAAAATCGGCGTGATTGGCGTCAACGGTTCGGGAAAAACCTCGCTGCTTAAGATTATCGGAAACCTCGACAGCCCCGATGCCGGCGAGGTTAAATTTTTCGGCACCAAGCGGATCGAAATTCTGCCGCAGGATCCCGATCTTGACCCCGAAACCACCGTGCTTTCCCAGGTCTTTTCAGCCCCCTCGCCGGAAATGAATCTGGTTCGTGACTATGAAGCCACCCTGGCGGCACTTGATGATTCACCGGAAGATAGCGCCTTGCAAAAACGGCTGCTCTCGCTATCCCAGCGGATTGATGACGAAAATCTCTGGAATCTGAAATCCCAGGTCGAAACGATCCTGTCGCAGCTCGGTATTCACGACTACCATAAAAAAATCAGGCAGCTGTCCGGCGGTCAGCGCAAGCGGGTGGCGATGGCCTCGGCTCTGCTTACGCCTTGTGATCTGCTGATTCTTGATGAGCCCACCAATCATCTCGATAACGACACCATTGCCTGGCTGGAAAACTACCTGTTAAACCGCAAAGGGGCGCTGCTGATGGTCACCCATGACCGTTATTTTCTGGATCGGGTGGTGAATCGAACCATTGAGCTGGACAAGGGTCAGCTTTATGAATATCGCGGCAATTACTCGGACTTTTTAGAACAGAAAGCGAACCGCCGGGAAACCCAAAATGCCATCGAAGCCAAACGTCAAAACCTCTATCGCCGGGAGCTGGCCTGGATCCGCCGGGGCGCCCGAGCCCGGACCACCAAACAAAAAGCCCGGATTCAGCGGTTCGAAGAAATCAAAGAACAGGCCACCGACCTGTCCGAAAGCCAGATGGAAATCTCCGTGGGCTTTTCCCGGCTCGGAAAAAAGGTCATTGAAATTGAGCATCTCAGTAAGTCCTTTGGCCCCCAGAGAATCATCAACGATTTTTCGATGATCCTCGGTCCCAGTGAACGGATTGGGATCATCGGCAAAAACGGTTACGGCAAATCGACGCTGCTCAATCTTTTGGCCGGAAAGCTCAAGCCGGACGGCGGCACGATTACGCTGGGGGATACCGTCAAACTCGGTTATTTTTCTCAGGAATCCGAGGATATGGATCTGAACCTCCGGGCGATTGACTATATTCGGGAAAAAGCTGAGGTGATGGAAAATGCCCGCGGCGAAACGGTCACCGCCGCTCAGATGATGGAGCTGTTTCTGTTTGATAAAAACAGTCAATGGGTGTATATCTCGGAACTCTCCGGCGGCGAGCGGCGGCGTCTCTATCTGCTGGGGATTCTGATGATGGCTCCCAATGTGCTGCTCTTTGATGAACCCACCAACGATCTGGATATCGATACCCTGACGATTCTGGAAGCTTATCTGGACGAGTTTCAGGGGGCGGTGCTGACCGTTTCACATGACCGCTATTTTCTCGACCGCACCTGCGAACAGATCTTTTCCTTTGACGGCAAGGGCCAGATCACGACCCAAACCGGCAATTATTCCGACTATATTAAAAAACATCCACTAACTGGTCTCGGTAGCGGGGAGGAACGGCCGGAACCCAAGCCGAAAAAAGCCGAAGCCGCCCCCAGCGAAAAACCGAAAAACCGAAAAACCGGTCTGACCTACAAGGAAAAACGCGAGCAGGAAGCACTGCTTTTGGATCTTGAAGCCAAGGATCAGCGGCTCGATTTCGTTACCCAAAAGCTGTCGGAAATCACCAAGGACTACACGGTTTTGCAGGAACTGGCTGAAGAAAAGGCGGTACTGGAAGAAGAACTGCTGGAAATCATGGATCGCCTGGAAACCCTGGAGAATCTCGAAAAAGGCGAATAAGAGCCGGCCACATCAAATCTCAAACAAACGGTTAATTTGATCGAATAGGAAGGTATATATGAAAATTATCTCATGGAACGTCAACGGCATCCGGGCGGCCGCCCAAAAGGGCTTTGTCCCCTTTATTGAAGCCGCCAATCCGGACATCCTCTGCATTCAGGAAACCAAGGCCCATGACCATCAGCTGGAAGACGGCCTGCTTAACATCCCCGGCTATTTGGCCTATTTTCACTCCGGTGAAAAAAAAGGCTACAGCGGTACCGCGGTGTATTACAAAACCGAACCGCTAACCATCCGCACCGGTTTATCCGATCCGGCCTTTAACAACGAGGGCCGCACCATTATTATGGAATACCCGGATTTTATCCTCTACAATGTCTATTTTCCCAACGGCCAGAAAGACGATGCGCGGCTGGCTTTTAAAATGGACTTCAACCGTTGCCTGCAAAAAGATGTCGCGGCACTGCTGGCGGCGGGCAAAAACGTGATTGTCGGCGGAGATATCAACATCGCCCACCGGGAAGTCGATTTAAAAAATCCCAAGGAAAATGCCAAACGCTCCGGCTTCCTGCCGGAAGAACGGGCCTGGATCGATGATTTTCTCAGCATCGGCATGGTTGACAGCTGGCGGCTGCAACATCCTGACGAAGTCAAATACAGCTGGTGGTCCTACCGCTTCAATGCCCGGGCCAATAACGCCGGTTGGCGGATCGATTCCTTCTTCGTCTCTGAAAAGCTGATGCCCCAGGTTGAGAGTACCGACATCCTGGACACGGTCATGGGCTCCGATCATTGCCCGATTGTCTTAACCCTGAAATGAAAAAAGCACCCAACGGGTGCTTTTGAGGTTATCGCTAAACTACCGTACCGACCAATTGTTAATCTGTTGTTCGCCGCGGAATCGGACAGGCGGTGCCGTGTCCGCTCCGATGCGTACAACATGATGTAACAATTGTCGGTACTGGGTTAGCTTTTTGACAGTCCATGAAGCACCCTGCGGGCGCTTTTATCTCGTCTTTTTCTAATTTTCAGACTGCCGTTTTAGCCGGGCAACGGCTTCCCGGGCGGTATCCCATTCGTTGTAATAAAGGGTTTCGTCTTTCATAATTTCCTGTTTTTCATGACCCTTTCCGGCCAGCACCAGCACATCCCCCGGACGGCATAGGGTCGCACCATAATAGATGCCTTCCTGGCGGACTTCCACGGTGGCAAACTGATCGGTTTTCTCCCGTACCCCCGCTACCACCGCATTGATGATCTCGATCGGGTTTTCACTGGCAGGGTTGTCCGAGGTGACCACCACCACATCGGCATTCGCTCCCGCGATCCGCCCCATGATCGGCCGCTTTTCCTTGTCGCGATCGCCATTGCAGCCAAAAACCAATACAATCCGGCCGGAAAATATTTTTCGTACCGACTGAAGCAGTTTTTCGAGCGAATCCGGAGAATGGGCATAATCAATGACCACATCAAAGGGGGCTTCAACATCGAGAATTTCCATTCGTCCTTCAACTCCCGGCATCGTCGCCAGCGCTTCGCGAATCACGTTCATCGGCACCCCTTCGGTCACGGCGACAACAATCGCCGCCAGGGCATTATAAACCATAAACTCGCCGGGAATATTTAAAAACAGTTTTTCTTCAGCCGTTGGGGTGACCAGGGTAAATGCCGTTCCCTTCGCCCCAAAAACCAGCTCTTTGGCATAATAATCACTGCCCGCTGTTAAGCCATAGGTGATCACCGGCACGGCTGATTTCTCAGCCAGTCGTTCACACAGTTTCCGGCCCCAGGGGTCATCGCCATTGATGACATTGGCCTTGCTGACCTGAAAAAAGAGTTTGGCTTTCGCGTCGAAGTAATTTTCAAAGGTTTTGTGATAATCGAGATGATCCTGGGTCAGATTGGTAAAGATCCCATAGTCAAAATCCACCCCATTGACCCGGTCCAGTGCCAGACCATGAGAGGAAACTTCCATAAACAGGTGACTGCAACCACCCGCTTTCATTTCTCTGATGATCTCCTGGACTTCCAGCGATTCCGGGGTGGTCCGGCCACGATTATCAACGACTTGATCCCCAATCAGATTATGGATGGTCCCAATCAGGCCGCATTTTTGCCCCGCGCTTTCAAAAATACGTTTAAGCATATAGGTCAGCGAAGTTTTGCCGTTGGTTCCGGTAATCCCGGTCACCAGCATCGACTGCGAGGGCTTTTCATAAAAACAGCTCCCCAGGCTTCCCAGGGCATGGCGGGAATCCTCAACCTTGATGTAGACAATCCCGGGTTTAAAATCGGCCAGCTCATTTTGATAAACCACCGCAACCGCGCCGGCAGCAATGGCATTAGCGATGTAGCGGTGACCGTCAGTGACATAGCCGGCAATGGCCACAAACAGGCTTCCCGGAACGATTTCCCGGGAATTATAGCAAATTTTTCTTATTTCACAATCGGGCTGATTGTTTTTTATGTCAATTATTTTCAGTTCATTTAACAGTTGTTCCAGTTTCATTACTTTTCCTCTCTCTCTTTATCTGCTGATAAAACTCATCTCTATTATACTGTTTTCCCAATTATCTGTCCATATCTGTGGCAAACCCCACCATTCTCGATCGCTTATTCGGTTAAAATAAAAAAGAGAGACACTTTTACGTATCTCCCGCTTTGTCACAATTAATCTTACCTGTCTGCGTTCTGCCTGTTTACATAGCCAACATATTGGCACAGGATGCGACGGCACACTCCACCCCGAAATCGTCCTTGGTCACTTTCACACCTGGTTCGATCACGGCGACCCGGTGATCCCATTCCAGCGAAAGAAACATTTCCAGAATCTCGACATCCCCCTGGGTGATCACAAAATCCAGTTTCAGCACCTGACTCAGATGTCGGGCACAATGAATCCATTCATCCAGATTATAGGCCCCCGAATCAATCATCATCAGCGCCTTGTAATTTTTAAACATGATTTCCATAATCATTTCAGCCCGTTTGGGACCGTATTTATTAATGGCATAGTGATATTCTGCTTTTAGCGACTTTTTAGCCATCATCCAGCCTCGGGTAATAAAATAAGTTTCCCCGCGGATCGATTTGAGTTTCTCCTTATTATAAAGCAACATCTGGATACAATCTTCAGAGCGCAACAAAGCCAATCTGGTGTGATCACTGTGTAATCCAATCAGCGCTTTGCCGCAGTTGCCATAACTTAAAAGAATCGTATCGTATTCCTGATGGTTGTTAATCTCATTTTGAAGCTCCTGTTTTAGCATCTCGGGGTTGTTGTGCAGTTCAGCATTCATCCAAATGGTGTCATAATAGATGCCGGTATTCTTCATCGCTAAGCTGATTTCATCGCGAATCATTCCGCAGGCAATTAGCAAGATACTTTCTTTCATCCCACACCTCAGTTATTCATAACTAATCGAAGGAAGCGACGGCCTCCAACCCTGAATCTTCACCGGTAAAGTACATCAGACCCCATCCAATCGGGTGGTCTTTTTCATCCATCAGCTTCTGTTCCACCACCAGTACCGGATCGCCTTCCCGGATATCCAGCACCTGGCTGACTTCCCCGCTAGCTGCCATTGCCCGGATTTTAAGCTTTTTGGTCATCGCAAAAATGGAATTCTTTTTGGCCACCATTTCGGGAAAGGTGGCATAACGGATCTCTTTTTCGACAATCGGAATGCCCCGGTAATAAGGAATATACTTGACGTCAAAGGCCTTGACCACGCCATCGCTGACAAAAACCCGTTTCACTACGATGACATGTTTATTTTCGGCGATTTCGAGGTTAAAACCCACTTCATAGCTGGGTTTTACCACGTTGACCTCCATCAGTCTTATTTCCTCGCCTTTTTTTTCAGTCGTCATCATTTCATCAAAATGAAGGGTGTAAGAATCCAGATTCGGTTCACAGACATAATTGCCTTTGCCCGGAATCGAGTAGATGTAACCCTCATTGACAAGGACTGCCAAGCCTTTTCTGACCGTCATGCGGCTGACATTAAATTCTTCACAGAGAAGATTTTCAGATTGTATGGCATCACCCGGTTTTATTTCTTCACTGGTTATTTTATATTTTATTGCATCAACTATTTTTAAGTATTCGGGGGATCCCATTTTTCTACCACCTCGGTCTATTTATCATTATTTTTTTTGCCATTTTTCTCGATCATCCATAATTTGCATTTGTCGACCCCAGTCATCACATCTTTGGTGGCAAAGTCTGCCCCCACAATCTGCGCTGCTTTTTCATCAATGACCGCCCCGCCAATGATCACCCGAAAATTATCACGGATCCCGCGGTTGACCAACTCGCAGGCAACTGCTCGCATTTCATAAATGGTTTCCTGCTGCATGCCGCTCATCCCAATAATATCTGGTTTAGCGGTTTCAATGGCTTCCATCACCTGATAAAGGGAAACATCTGTCCCTAAGTCAATCAATTCAAATCCAGCTGTTCTGGCAAAAGAACCAAAAATATTCTTACCGATGTCATGACAATCACCGAACACCGAAAAAAGTAGAAGTCGGCCAATCTTATTCTTGGGAGTTACCTTAGTAACATCCTTTAATTCTTCCAGTTCCATCACTTCCTGAAAAATGATCCCGGCAAAAATCAAATCAGCAATAAAATAATCACTGCTTTCATATAATTTACCAACCCGCTCCATTCCGGTTTGCAGCCAACTGAAAATATCGATGGGCTTAAACCCTTTTCGAATAGCAATCCGCACGAGTTCCAGGGTTCGATCTTCATATAATCCTTCAATGGATCTGACAATGCTATTTTTCATAATTTAAGTTCCACTCCCTTAAAGGTGTACATTGAATCCCAATGCCATATCCGTTTTCAATGGCGCTCTATGATCACACCTGGAATTTCTTTTTATTATTGATATGTTCTTAATTATAACCTAAATTATTTTTTTTGATAATGGTATAATTGATATTTTTCTAACAATTTTTTTACATCTTCTCAGATTTTCATGAAATCGTTGTCGAAATTATACCATACTTATATCGACCTGTATATACAAATATCTACAATTCTTTTATTTTAATCTTGAAAAGGTTCTCTTCTTGTACAAATCATCTCAGTTATAATATTTTTAATTAAAAAAAGATAAAAGCGATGTCATAACCCATCCTTTTATCTTTATCTGATTCTTGTATGCTAAGGCTATTAAGCGTTATTCGTCAGTCATTCACTGACTTAAACCCAACTCTGACAGATTTTTACACCTTCAGCCGCATTAGTAGTAAATTGATCCGCACCGACATATTCGCAGGACTCTTTGGTCACCGGATTTCCGCCGATAATGACTTTTACATCGATGCCAGCTTCTTTCAGGGCATCCACGGTTTCTTTCATGGAGTCAATTGCCAAGGTTAACACGCCGCTCATCCCAATGATTGTGGGCTTACACTCTTTGGCTTTTTCAACAAAGATTTCCGGAGCCACGTCAATTCCCAGATCGATCACTTCAAAACCCGCTGCTTCTGACATGCTTTTGAAGATATTTTTGCCGATATCATGTAAATCGCCATGAACTGTTCCAATCACGATCGTTCCCGCAACTGCCGAGTCATCTCCGCCTAAAACGGGTTTAAGCACATTGATTGCTTCGGTTAACAATTCGCCGGCAAAAATCAGATCGCCAACAAAATACTCGCCTTTTTCAAAAAGATCGCCGACCAGTGCCATGCCACCCTGACAAGCCGCAACGGCTTCCTGTGCTTCTGCTTCAGTGGGATTCGTCGCAACGAAATCATTAAGCAGGTCCATTACATCTTCTTCTTCTAAATCTCCGACTGCCTGTGTTAAAACCTTTAAGTCCAGCATTTAAATACCCCTTCTTTTGAAAAAAATCAGTTCATGAAAACTTGTGTGACTTGTGTGTACATGTTTAGCCGTATGATACACTATTTTTTGACAATTGTCAAGTAAACGCTTGCACATTATAACGAGTCTAAAAAACCGGTATATACATCCGATTTTTAGACTGCTTAAACGTTCTTTCCTAGTTGTGTCCGCCCTTGCCAAAACCACAGTTTGGATAGCTACAAACTGCGCATCCCATACATAGACCACCATGCCCCAACTTCAGGATATCGATCTTTTTCAGCCGTTCACCCGCTAACAGTCTTGGGATCACCAGATCGAAAATCGTCCGTTTTGCATACATCACGCAGCCCGGCAAACCGATAATTGGAAGATCCCCCTTATAGGCGAGCAAAAACATTGCTCCCGGCAAGGTTGGCGCGCCGTAGGCGACCACTTCAGCACCGGTACTGCGAATTCCCAGTGGGGTCACATCATCCGGATCCACCGACATCCCGCCGGTACAGGCTACCAGCTGGGCCCCTTCGGCAATGAGCTGTTCAATGGCCTGTGCGATCATCTCTGGGTTATCATCCGAAATGATTTGTCTGATCACCTCGCAGTCGAGTTCAGCAAATTTCTCCCGGATCACCGGCCCGAATTTGTCCTCAATCCGCTTGTGATAGACTTCACTCCCGGTAGTCACGATGCCGACTTTTAATGGCTGAAGGGGCAGCACCTCGATGATCGGACCGTGTTCTTGGCAGAGTTTCTCCATTTCGATAATATTGTTTTCTCCGGTGATCAGGGGAATAATCCGGGTTCCGCCAATCACGGTATCCTGATCCACCAGACGATCCGTGTGCAGCGTTGCAATCATCAGGTCTTCGATGCTATTGATTTTTAGCAGCATCTCGGACTTCACTTTTAACAGCCCGGCGGCCGCGGCCATTAAACTGACCTTGCCTTCTGCCGGTTCACTCAAAACAATTCCCTGACCGGCTACCGCCGTGGCCATTCGGATCGCGGCATCATTTTCGTGAATGTCACCTTCCTGGTATTCGATGATTCCCACATGCTCTTTCCCCATGGTCAGTAACCGGGGGATATCCTCGGCTGTAATCTGATGACCCTTTTTAAAGGCGGCCTGCTTTGATTTCCCCGGTATAATTTCTGTCATGTCATGGGCCAGCAGCATACCAACGGCCTCTTCAACCCGAATAAGTTTCATCTCATTTCTCCTCTTTTTTAATCGCCAATCAAACCGCTCCCGATTTAAATGCAATCCTGTTACTTATTATTACTTCTCTCTTGATTAAGCCAACAACCCTTGTTATAATGGCTACAATAAATTTTTACATCAGGAGGCTCATTATGACCATTGACGCCCGCGGCAAAAACTGCCCGATCCCCGTTATCCTGGCTAATAAAGAAATCGAAAAGAATGTTCCATCCTTTTCGGTGCTGGTAGATAATGCCATTGCTGTGGAAAATCTCAAAAAGCTGGCCAAAAACAAAGGCTACACCGTCACCCTGTCCGGCACGGGTTCCGATTATGCCGTCGCCTTTAGCAGCCCGGCCGACGCCCCACCCCAAGACGCACCCGCTGCCGTACCCGTTTTCAGTCAATTAAACCCTTCCGCTCCCGAGTACAACTGGGTTTTGTTTATCGGCAACGATGTCATCGGCAGTGGTGATCCCATTCTCGGTGATTCACTGATAAAAATGTATTTCTATACCCTTTCCCAGGGTGACAATCTGCCGTCGGCGATTCTGTTTATGAACAATGGCGTCAAACTGCCGACCACCAACGACCAGGTGATTGAACATCTCAAGGTATTGGCTGAAAGAGGTTGCGAAATTCTGGTCTGCGGAGCCTGTCTCGACTTTTACAAACTCACTGAGCAGTTGCAAGTCGGAACGGTCAGCAATATGTATGTTATCACCGAAAAAATGAATGCGGCCGCCAAGGTTGTCACCCTATGATATACTATGTGATCACCTTTGCCAATACCCATTCGGCCATCACTACCCAGTCCCATCTGGAATCCGTTGCCGTCGTAACCATCATGCCGACCCTGCGGGAAATTTCTGCCGGCTGTGGCATCTCGATCCGGTTTTTACCGGATCAGCTCGATCAGGTTCTGGCGGGTTTAAAAACCTGGGGACTGGATAAAAAAATGTACCAGATTTATCAAATCCGGGAAGAAAACGGCACGATTTTCCCCAGCGAATATTTTATCGAGTCCTGACTCACCCCGTCGTGATTGCTGCCAGGGCATTCAGACAATAGTCGACTTCCTCGGCCGTATTGAAATGCCCCAAGGCCAGACGGATCGTACCATGGGGATAGGTTCCCAAAGTCCGATGCGCCAGCGGCGCACAATGGAGCCCCACCCGCGTCATAATGCCGTAGGTCTGATCCAATTCAAAGGCCACCTGGGCATTGTCTTTTACCTTGCAAACCACCGAAATCACGGCACTGCGACCCTGAATCTCCGGAATACCAATCAGTTCCAATGTTTTCAGACTGAGTATTCCGGTGATTAATTTTTTTGTCAGGGCCATCTCTTTTTCTAGAATTATTTCCAAACCCGTTTCTTTGAGGTAATCGAGGGCTTTCGACAGCCCGTAAATCCCCGGGATGTTCAAGGTGCCGGATTCCAGTTTATCCGGCAGAAAGTCCGGCATTTCAAAACTCTCCGAGCGGCTTCCGGTGCCGCCCATAATCAATCCGCTGATTTCCTCTGCCAGCTCATCCCGAATAATCAGGCCACCGATTCCCTGAGGTCCCAGCAGACCCTTGTGTCCGGTGAAACACAACGCGTCAATATGCGTTTTAGTCAGATCAATCGGGAAGATGCCGGCGGTCTGAGCCGCATCCACCACCAACTTCAGGCGATAACGTTGACAAATCTCGGCCACCCGCTCAATCGGCAAGATGGTGCCGCAAACGTTGGAGCCATGTGTCATAATAATCGCTTTGGTATTTTTTTGGATCAGACCTTCGATCTGCTCAACGTGGAGCTTTCCCTGGCGATCACAGGGGATCACGTCAAATGCGATGCCCTGATTTTCCAGAAAAAAAAGCGGCCGCATCACGGCATTGTGTTCCAGCCCACTGACGAGCACATGATCCCCCGGCTTAAGCAGCCCGGTAATGACCAGGTTCAATGCTTCGGTAACGCTACCGGTAAAGACGACATTTTTAGTCGGATCCGCTCCCTGACTAAAACCAAAGAGCTCGCAAAGCTTTTTGCGGGCCTGGTATACAGCTTCGGCGACCTCGTAACCCCATTGGTAATTGCCCCGGCCGACATTGCATCCTCTGGTTTCCAAATAAGTGGCCATGGCCGTCCCGACTCCCGGTGCTTTGGGAAAAGACGTGCTGGCATTGTCAAAATAAACTGCTCGTTTTGCGGTCTTCATGCTCGCTCCCATCCAATGACCGCTGCTCCGATCGCACCGGCAAACTGTCCCAATGCATCGGTCTTAAGCGGACTGCCCATATAGCCCGAGAGAATCTCGGCAATCACCTTCGAATTGGCCAGCCCCCCACTGAAAAAGACCGTTTCGCCCAAGGGCAGACGGCTGGCAAAATGGGCCGTACGTTTGGCAATGGCGTGAATCACACCCAAAGCGATCGCCCCCGGATGGACATCTTTGGCCAACAGACTGATGACTTCGCTTTCGGCAAAAACCGTACACATGCTCGAAATCATGACTGGCTGGTGGCACGCCACCATCTCATCCAGTTCGTCGATCTGTATTTCCAGAATCCCCAGGATATTTTCAATAAAGCGTCCGGTTCCTGCCGCACATTTATCATTCATCAGAAAATCGGTTACCCGATTGCTCCTGTTCAGAGCAATCACCTTGCTGTCCTGCCCACCAATATCAATAATTCCGCCAATCGCCGGATTCAAAAAAAGACTGCCACGGGCATGACAGGTGATTTCCGTCACCTGCTGATCCGCTTCTTTTAACAGCTCCCTGCCATAGCCGGTGACGACCGTATGACGAACGCTTTGGCCATGCAGTTCATCATACAGTCGATACAGACTTTTTCTGGGATTGGCCGATGTCGGAACTAGCATCGTTTTTGTGATTGTTTCGCCGTTGTATAAAACCGCTTTCGTGGTTTTAGAGCCGGAATCGATTCCCAGTGTAATCATTATTTCTCCAATCGTTTTTACAGCATTTCAATGAAAGCAGCCATTCTGGTGTTCAGCTGACCGATATCGGACAGTGAAAAATCAGTTTCGACACTGATATAGGCCTTTTCTTTCTGCTCATTGACAAAGCGTTTGATACTCAGGGTTTCGACGTTGTAGGTATGACAGGCGGTTAAAATAACATCGACTACCCCATCGACCTTGTATTCATCGATCATCCGATCCAGATTCTTAATCCGGTTGGGATTGGGCGTCATACAGGAACAGCCGATGTTTAAATATTTCTCAGCCAGCGCGGCATAGACATCGGGGTTTGTTTCGTCAACCATGTCTTCAATCGCTTTTGCCCCGCTGCAGTTTTCAAAGGCAACCACCACGGCACCACTGTCTTCAATCGCTTTGATGACTTTTTCGGTCGCACCGCCAATGGGACATCCGGTAATCAGAATCCGCGGTTTTTTCGGGTATTTTTTCTCAAGCGCATATTCTGCCAGCACCTTTTCACGCAGATTACCCAGTTTTTCGGGAATGCTCTTACGATTGAATTCAAAGGTCGTTCCGATTAACACCTTGAACAAATCCTGACCCAACATCGGTACCGGATCAAGTTTTGACAGCTCATAAAAATCTTTCAATGCCTGCCGTTCCTGATTTTTAGTGACAATGGCTTCTTTGATATCGTTTTCGGTAATGACAACACCAAACTGTTCTTCCAGGGCTGCTTTTAGTCTCATGATTTCGGCTTTCCATAGTTTCAGACCTTCAGCACTCTGACAATTTGGCAGTTCCATGACATGCACCGGTTTAAACTCCCGCAGATATTCATACATCTTCTTCTTTCCATCACAGGTTGTTTCACCAACTACCAGATCAGAAAAATAGAAGTATGGACATTTATCGGTTTTACCAAAACCATAGCTGGATTTAATCAGCGGACAGAGGTTTCGCGGTAAATCTTTTTCTGCCTCAGCGATCGTTTCATCTGAAGATGCGCAAAGACTCACTGTTGCCGCCCCCATCGCCAGTGCCATTTCCTGAGGGAAATAGGTGCAGAACACCCCGATCAACGGGACCCCCTGATCTTTGACCGCTTTTGCCGCTAAAAATCCGTTTCGTCGCGCTTCGGCGAATTCTTCAAAAATTTCTGGTAATTCTGTCTGTAACTTCATTATCCCACTCTCATTCTTTCATATATTTTAGATAATTATCCATTATGAATGGTATCATATTCGCCAGCGAATTATAAATGAAAGGATGGAATAATAAATTTTTTAATATAACTTTTTGTTATATTAAAGGGTAAAAAAATCTCAGTCAATTTTTTGTTTACTACAACGACAAAAATTAGACTGCGATAATTGATATATATTTAACAATGTAGCTGATTAGAAATGGCCATTTTCATGGCCATTTCCATCTGAATCAATTTATTTTTTGAAATTATTTTCTCCTGTACAATAGTGGGTATGTAACATATGATGGGATTCCTTGCCGTTCGGTTCGCCCAGATATTCATCATAGATTCTTTTGATATCAGGATTTTCATGCGATTTTCTTAGTGGCAATTCGGCATCGTGGAAGTAAGTGGCATTGATACGGGCATCATAGGCCATTTCTTTTTCACTGTCAAGAAGCAGTTTGGGTTGACCACCACCGCTGACACAACCAACCGGACAGGTCATCACTTCGACAAAGTGCAGATCCAGTTTACCGGCTTTGAGATCTTCCATCACCGGACCAACATTCTTCAGACCGGTTACAATTCCGATTTTTAAATCCAAATCGCCGACTTTCAGGGTTGCGGTTCTAAATCCGTCACTGCCACGAGCAGCGCTGACATCAACTTCCGGAATCGGACTCCCGGTAATCAGTTCGTAGCCGGTTCGAATCGCTGCTTCCATAACCCCGCCAGTAACCCCGAAAATGGTACCGGCACCAGTGTAAGTTCCCAGCGGCTGGTCAAATTCAGCATCCGGCAAAGCATTAAAATCAATGCCCATATCCTTGATCAGATAGGCCAATTCCCGGGTGGTAATGGCAACATCGATATCTTTGTATCCGCTGCTGTTCATTTCTTCTCGGTTACACTCAAATTCCTTACAGGTACATGGCATGACCGATACAGTAAAGATTTTTGCCGGATCCAGATTATCCAGTTTAGCTCCGTAGGTTTTAAAAATGGCACCCATCTGTTGCGGTGATTTACAGGTTGACAGATGATCCTTCATATCCGGATAGTTTCGTTCCAGATAGGTCACCCAAGCTGGGCAGCAGGATGTAAACATCGGTAATTTGCCAGCGCCTTCAGTTACCCGCTTGATCAGCTCCGTACCTTCTTCCATAATGGTAAGATCGGCTGTAAAGTTTGTATCATAAACGCGGTTAAAGCCCATGGCGTGTAAAGCTGAAGCCAGTTTTTTAGCTGCCAGGGTTCCCAGTTTTCCGCCAAAATCTTCAGCAATCCCAACCCGAACCGCCGGTGCACATTGAACCATTGTAAAGGTGTTGGGGTCAGCCAGCGCTGCTTTTACCTTATCCAGATTACAGTTGTTGTAAGCGGCAAATAACGGTTCTTTTAGTGAAGCGGGCAGGTTGCGTTCCTGTTTTTTACGTTCATAGGCTTTCACTCCATGATCGACGATGGATACATAGGATTTACATTGCTGCACACATTGTCCGCACATACAACATTTATCGTAATTAATTTCCTGCGCCTGGCCTTTTTCACCCTCAATGGCAGACACCGGACATACTTCGGCACATTCTCTACAGCCGGTACATATTTCTTTATCGATATTAATAATCACTTATTTATCCCCCCTTCTTATAGATTGCCTGTTAAGGTTAATGCAATAGCCGCTTTAATGCTTTTTTCCCGACGATCTTCTTCAAGATCCATGAGTTTTAAAACATCATGAGGACAAGCTTTGACACAAGCTGGTCCGCCTTCGACTTCTGAGCAGAGATCACATTTAAAAGCTGATTTTCGTACTTCGTCACTACCCAGCTGATCTACCGGTTTACCGCCTTTGGCAATGGGGAGCATTTCAATCGCACCGAAGGGGCAGGCCAGCATACAGTTTTTACAGCCGATGCACAGCATTTCATTGACCATGACCGTGCCATCAACTCTGGTAATTGCCTTAGCTGAACAGGAATTCAAACAAGGTGCGTCTTCACACTGTTTACACTGAATCGGCAGACAGTTTGCATCCAATTTGGTCAGAAAGAGTCTCGGTGTAACAGGAATTTCAACCGTTCCGACTGTGTGTGCAACTTTGTTGTCCTTTTGATTATGTACGGCAAAGCAAGCAACTTCGCAGGCTCTGCATCCGGTACATTGGTCGTTGCAAGCAACAACAAATGAACTTAAATTATTATTCATTTTACCCTCCATTTTTCTTTTATGATCTTAAATATAAAAAAGAATTTTTCAAAAAATTTATTCTTTTTTTTTTTACAATGGCGCGAAATACTTCCTCTCCCAAGTCGATGCGATTGGGATGCGTATAGACATTCATCCGTTCGCCGCGCACAAATCCAACCAGGGTAATCCCGGCTTCATCGGCCCGGGAAATACTTAAACTTGTCGGGGCTGATTTGGATAGAACAATTGGAATACCGGCTTTTTCAGCTTTTGTGAGCATGTCGGAAGAAATTCTCCCGCTGACTACCAGAATTTTGTTGCTGCAATCGATATCATTCAGCACACAGTACCCGACTACCTTATCCACTGCATTATGCCGGGCCACATCCGTGATCGTCACGACTTCTTTTTCCCCGTCATAAATGGCCACACTGTGAAACCCGCCGGTTTCTTTGAACAGCTCGGTCGGCTTAATGTTTGTACTCATGATTTGATAGATACTCTGAATGGGAACTACCAAAGGCTTTTCGAGCGGTTTCCTGACAGGGATGGTTGCCTCTTTGGCAATTTGGATCGAAGCGGTGTTGTTTCTTTCCATGATTTGTATTTTTAAAATGTCCTGTTTGGCACCGACCAGACCACAACTCATCAGATATCCGACAATCAGTTCTTTCAAATTTTTGGGTGTACAGTAAAATGTATTCAACTCTTGATCATTGACAAAGAGTTTTAATGGATATTCCGTGATCACTGTCTCATCAACGATATCAGTTTGCTCACCTTTCACTTTTACGACAGCCAGCTTTAAAAAGGTATCCAAGCTTGTCACTCCTCCTTTTTCCCGATCAATTCTTATATCATATTCAAAAATTCTTTAAAAAAGAGACTGTATCAAAGCGTGCATGAGTAAACTTTAGAAGACTCTGCGATACTTCGATACAGTCATCATCATGTGTTTTAACCTATTATCCTTTTACCTGAGCAAGCGAAATTGCCGCTGCTTTTCGTTTGTCTGCAACAGACGTTTCAACATCTTCCTCGGTAACCAGTTTCAGGGATGCAGTTGGACACACGCGGATGCAGGTCGGCCCGCCCTCGATTCCGGTACAAAGGTCGCACTTATTGGCAACGATGCGATCGCTGTTATCTAATTGTTTCTGATTATCGCTGGCTTTGATCATGTCGATTGCTCCATAGGGGCAGGCAATCATACAGGTTTTGCAACCAATGCATCGTTCCGGTGAAACAAGCACGGCATTATCGACGATCTCGATCGCTTTTACCGGACAGACATTCATACAGGCCGGGTTTTCACAATGCTTGCACTGCACCGGTACAGTAATGGTCGCTGTTTTAATAATATCCAGTTTAGGATTGAAGACATATTCGCCCGGTGCCATCTGGAATATTTTTTCGCCTTCGTGAGCGATAACGCATCCGATCATACAGGTTCGACAGCCGATGCACAAGTCTGGATTACCTTTTACAAAATAATTCATCTTCTACACTCCTTTACTGGCAGTATCGATGCCCATATCTTTTCGAATACTTTCATATGAATCTTTAATAAACTTTTCAGCCCAGGACTGGTCGTCAATCTTTTCCAGATTAATGGCACAATACTTCATTTCCGGAGTATTGCTGACCGGATCCAGATAAGGAGTTGTCAGTTCATTACAGGCACCAACCCACCATTGGTAGGTCATGTAAGTCGCACCCTCTTTTACTCGTTCGGTTGGCATAACCCGAGTAATAATGCTACCACGTTTTGATTTAACCCGAATTAAATCGCCTTGTTTAACGTTCAGTTTGGAACAGTCTTCCGGACTCATTTGAATCCATCCTGGTTCCTCTTCAAGGTTTGCCAGGGTACGACAGTTTCCGGTCATCGTCCGAACCGAATAATGGCCAACTTCACGAACCGTTGACAGTGAGAATGGGTATTCCGGACTTTCCACTTCACAAGGTGGCCGCCACTCCGCTGAGAAGAATTTGGCCTTTCCATCTGGATGGGCAAATTTTCCACCTTTATGCAGATACGGTGTTCCCTTGTCTTCCATCGATTCATCCCGACATGGCCACTGAATGCTTCCCAATGCTTCCATTTTTTCGTAGGTCGCGCCGAAGAAACTTGGAGTCAGACTTCGCATTTCGTCCCAGATCTCTTTGGTATTGTTGTATTTCATTGGGTAACCCATGGCCGTAGAAACCAGTGAGATGATTTCCCAGTCCGTTTTGACATCGCCTTTGGGTTCAACTGCTTTTCGGATGCGCTGGAAGCCGCGGTCACAACAGGAGTAGACCCCATCATGTTCGCCCCAGGCTGTCGATGGCAGAATAACATCCGCATGAAGCGCGGTCTTGTTCATGAAAATATCCTGAACGACGACAAAGTCGATTTTCTCCAGGGTTTCTCTGATTTCTGCCAGGTCGGGATCCGATTGTGCCGGATCTTCCCCGAAAATATAGTAGGCATGAATTTTCTTGGCTTCGTCCTTTTCTTCTAACACCTTGTGCGGAACATGGGTCAGCGGAATTCCCACCTTATTTGATAGTTTCACGCCCCAGGCCTTTTCGAATTTTTCCCGGACGGCATCATCGGTAACCGCCTGATAACCGGAGTAACAGTTTGGCAGCGCTCCCATATCGCAGGCGCCCTGGACATTATTCTGTCCCCGAACAGGACCAATCCCCATATTGGGTCCGCCAAAGTTGCCGGTTAAAAGGGCCAGGCTCGAAAGCCCCTTGACCACATCCACTGCCTGGGCAAATTGACAAACACCCATACCATAGAGAATCATCGATGTTTCAGCTTTAGCATAAGCTCTGGCTGCTTCACGAATGAGATCAGCTGGTACATGACAAATTTTTTCAGCATATTCCGGGGTGTATTTTTCGACGATTGCTTTATACTCCTCATAACCTGAGGTGTGATCTTCAATAAACTTCTTATCTGCTAAACCTTCAGCGATAATGACGTTGCCAATCGCATTGACCAATGCCATATTGGAACCGCCTTTTAGCTGGAGATGCATATCGGCAATTCGCGCGGATTCGGTGATCCGCGGATCAGTTACGATAATTTTCGCACCTTTTTGTTTGGCTTTTACAATTCTTCTGGCTACGATTGGATGTGAATCTGCGCCATTATAACCAAATATAAATAATAACTTCGCATCTTCGATTTCTGGTACGCTCATTGACATGGCGCCACTTCCTAATGTGTACTGTAGACCCGCTACAGATGGGGCATGTCAAACCCGGGCGCAGTGATCCACATTATTCGTACCGATGGCGGCACGCATAAATTTCTGCATGACATAATTGGCTTCATTTCCTGGTCCACGGGCTGAGCCGGTTCCCATAATGGCATCCGGACCGTATTTGGCTTTGATTTCGGATAAACGCTGAGCGGTGTAGCTGATCGCTTCATCCCACTCGACCTCTTCCAATATGCCGTTCTTTCTGATCTGTGGTTTTGTAAGTCTTTTAGTCAAGATCTGTGGATCATTTAAATAATCCCAGCCATAGTGACCTTTAAGACACAGGGTTTCTTCATTCGTTCTACCTGGTGCCGGGCTCGCGCTGACGATTTTACCATCGTTTACATTCAGGTATAATTGACAGCCTGCGCCGCAATAAGGGCAAGTAGTAAGTACCTGTTTTCCCATAAAACATCCTCCTTCTCAGTAATCAAGTATGCTTTAATTATGTCATAAAAAACGGCTTATTGTCAAACAAATATCAATCGATGACAAATATTTACTTATTTCGATTAAGGGAAATAAATCATCATAATCACTGGTAAAACAGCGGTGATTATGATGATTTCAATCCTATTTTTTGTAAAAATTTACTGATTAAGTCCGGATTTCGTCGTGTCCACCTTCACGGTGATAATAATCTGACACTTTTTTGTCGTAAATTTTAATTATTTACTACCCTTTAAGCTGCACCAATGACTCGGCCGCTGCGATTCGCTTGTTTGACACCGCTGATTCCACCGTTTCCTGGGTCACCAGTTTTAAGGATGCAGTGGGACAAACCTGAATACAGGCCGGACCGTCTTCCCGACCGGCACACAGATCGCACTTATTGGCGACAATCCGCTCACTGTTATCTGATTGTTTCTGACCGTTACTGGCGGTTATCATATCAATCGCACCATAAGGACAGGCGATCATGCAGGTCTTACAACCAATGCATTTATCTGGTGATACAACAACCGCATTGTTGACAATTTCGATCGCTTTCACCGGGCAGACATTCATACAGGCAGGATTTTCGCAATGCTTGCATTGTACCGGAACCGTAATTGTTGCCGTTTTTACAATATCCAACTTGGGATTGAACACATATTCGCCTGGATTCATCTGAAAGATCTTTTCACCTTCATGGGCAATGACGCAGCCGATCATACAGGTTCGACAACCAATACATAAATCCGGATTGCCTTTTACAAAATAATTCATCTTCTACACTCCTTTACAGCCGATTCAATCCCCATATCTTTGCGGATATCCTGATAGGACTCCCTAATAAACTTTTCCGCCCAGGCCTGATCATCAATCTTTTCAAGCTTAACTGCGCAATATTTGGATTCTGGGGTATTGCTCACCGGATCAAGATACGGAACCGTCAATTCATTGCAGGCGCCAACCCACCACTGATACGTCATGTAGGTAGCTCCTTCTTTAACCCGTTCGGTTGGTTTGACCCGGGTGATGGTCGTTCCCCGTTTAGAAGAAACACGAATCAGTTCGCCTTCTTTTACCTGCAATTTTTCACAATCGACAGGGCTCATCTGAATCCAGCCGGGTTCATCTTCGAGGTTTGCAAGGGTTCGGCAATTTCCGGTCATGGTACGAACGGAATAATGGCCTACTTCCCGTACAGTTGACAGCGAATACGGATATTCCTTACTTTCCACCTCACCGGGGGCCCGCCACTCAGTTGCAAAAAATTTGCCTTTTCCATCAGGATGGGCAAAGACACCATCTTTGTGAAGATACATCGTGCCCTGATCAACCATCGATTCGTCTTTACATGGCCACAAGACACTTCCCAATGCTTCCATTTTTTCATAGGTGACCCCATAGAAAAGCGGTGATAAGCTTCGCATTTCATCCCAGATTTCTTTGGTATTGTTGTATTTCATTGGGTAGCCCATTGCCGTTGAAACCAGCGCAATAATTTCCCAATCCGGCTTGACGTCTCCTTTGGGTTCGACAGCCTTGCGAATGCGCTGGAAACCGCGATCGGCACAGGTATAAACACCATCGTGTTCGCCCCAGGCGGTTGCCGGCAGGATGACATCGGCGTGGAGTGCGGTTTTATTCATATAGATATCTTGAACTACGACAAATTCCAGGGCATCAAGCGCTTTTCGCATATCATGCAAATCTGGATCTGACTGTCCCGGATCTTCGCCAAAAATGTAATACGCCCGGATTTTCTTCTTTTCATCTTTTTCATCCAGTACATAATGCGGTACCTGGGTCAGCGGAATCCCGTTGTTCTTTGGCAATTTAACGCCCCAGGCCTTTTCAAATTTTTCGCGGGCCGCATCGTCGGTAACATTCTGGTAGCCCGGATAGCAGTTTGGCAGGGCTCCCATATCACAACCGCCCTGAACATTGTTCTGTCCCCGAACCGGGCCAACACCCATACTGGGGCCACCAAAATTGCCCGTCAACAGAGCCAGACTGGCCAGTCCTTTGACGACATCAACAGCCTGTCCAAACTGGGTCACACCCATGCCCCAAAGAATCGCCGCTGAATCGGCTTTGGCATAGGCTCTGGCGGCCTGACGAATGGTTTCAGCCGGGATGTGGCAAATATTTTGTGCATATTCCGGCGTATATTTTTCGATCTGTTTTTTATATTCCTGATATCCCGTTGTATGGTCTTCAATAAATCGCTGGTCGACCAATCCTTCTGTGATGATGACATTGGCCAGTGCCTGCACCAGTGCCAGATTGGATCCGCCTTTTAACTGCAAATGCATGTCTGCGATTCGTGCAGATTCCGTAATTCGAGGATCAACCGTAATGATTTTAGCCCCTTTTTGTTTGGCCTTGACAATTCTTCTGGCCACAATTGGATGCGATTCAGCTGGATTATAGCCAAAAATCAATAACAGTTTGGCATCCTCAATTTCAGGAATACTTAACGACATCGCCCCGCTTCCCAGCGAATAAGCCAGACCGGCTACCGATGGAGCATGGCAAACCCGGGCACAGTGATCGACATTGTTTGTCCCAATGGCGGCGCGCATAAATTTCTGCATGACATAATTGGCTTCATTTCCTGATCCGCGGGCGCAGCCTGTCCCCATAATGGCATCGGGACCATATTTTGTTTTAATCTCAGTCAATCGTTGTGCGGTATACTGGACGGCTTCATCCCATTCCACCTCTTCGAGTACACCATTTTTGCGAATCTGCGGTTTGGTCAACCGTTTTGTCAGAATCTGCGGATCATTTAAATAATCCCAGCCGTAATGGCCTTTCAGACATAGATTGCCTTCATTGGTTCTTCCGTTTGCAGGGGTCACACTGACAACTTTACCATCTTCAACATTCAGATAGTACTGACATCCAGCACCACAATACGGACACGTATTTAATACCTGTTTCATCATTTTTCCTCCTTCATTGTTTCGATATTTCTGTTAATTTCTTAACAATTGTGAGAATTATGACACGGATTTCGCTCAGCTGTCAATGAAAACGCTTGCGTTATTACAAACCTGCATAGTGTGGTTTCTTTTATTCCTTTTCGTACACCATAGCCGTTTCTTACTCTTGACTTCTTTGCCTCAACGTCCCTATAATTAAATACATATGCATCTAAACTATTTATTTTAGAAGGAGAAACGCCGATGATGCCACCAGATCTTTCATTTCTAATCCTGGCTGGGGGAAAAAGCAGCCGGATGGGGACAAACAAGGCTGATCTTCACTTCCATGGCCAAACTTTTCTGGCCACACTAATTGAGAAAGCCCGAGCAATGGGCTTTACTGACATCTTAGTCTCTGGCTATCCCCACGAAATCTTGTCGATCACACCAATTATGGACGAAATTCCTGGACGGGGGCCCCTGGGCGGAATGTATTCCTGTTTTAAGGCTGCCAAAAACGCCTATTGTTTTGTCATCTGTGTGGATGTTCCGCAAATTATCGGCGAGATCGTCAATCAACTGATTGATTTTCATTTTAAAGGCCAAAATCAAATCACGCTGTTAAGCCAAAATGGTAAAATCGAACCCTTAATCGGGATATATCCAACCGACAGTTATAAAAAAATCGCGCCGATTATCAAAGACAGTTCCGCCAAGGTCTTTCGTTTAATTGACCAGTACGACTACAAGGTTTTTCATGTCGATCAATCGTATCCGGTGATGTCAAACATTAATACCCCCGCCGACTATCAGCAAATCGTAGGTAACGCTCAACCTGAAGCGCCGGTTGAGAATAAAAACCAGAAACCCGATCCACCCGGGATTAAGTAAGCACCATTTTGCGCAGCACTTCCCCATCGATCAGAATTATTTTATTAAACCACACAAACATCGGAGTCAATTATGCGAATATCCTATCTCAATACCTTTGTTGAAGTCATCAAGCGGCAAAGCATTTCCCGTGCTGCTGAAGAATTACATCTTACGCAGCCAGCTGTTACCAAACAACTTAAACTCATCGAAGCGTATTATGGCGTTGTTTTAATTCAGCGCCACGGTAACAAAACCCTCCCCACCCGCGAAGGTAAAAAACTCTATAGCTGCGCCATTAATATCTTGACTGAAAATGAAGAGTTAGTTCAGTGTTTCCAAAGCGAACTGAATGATACCGTCGGTCATATTGATTTAATTGCCAGTAATTATCCCGCTCAATATATTTTGCCAAAATTGATTCATGAGCGCTCCGAAATCTACGAAAACATCACATACAGCATCAAGACAACTGATAGTCAGGATGTTTATTACAAGGTCCGAACGGGTCTATACACCTTTGGTTTTGTTGGGATTGAAAAAAAGATGCCCAACGTTGAAACGCTCGAGATTGCCAGTTCAAACATGGTCCTGGTTGGTGTCAAAGAAAAATATCGCTTTCTGCTTGAAAACCCCGAGAAAATCAAAGATCAGAATTTTATTCTCCGAACAAAAGGCTCCGGAACCTTACAGGAAATTAAAAATCATCTCAGTCATTTGAATATCGACCGGATCAAAACCTTTTTCGAATGTGATACGAATGAATTGGTCAAGAGTCTGATTCTTTCTGGCATCGGAATTGGATATTTTTTTGAGGATGCGATCAAGAGTCATCTCGATGACAACCACCTGATTCTTCTTGATGACAAAAAACTGATGCGGCATTTTTACTACATTCACAACACGCAACGCTATAAATCGATCGCTGAAGCTTCTTTTCATCAATATATTGTTGAAAAACATTCGCGCTAAACGCTGTTTTAAAAGTTCATATTTGCACGTAAAAAAGCCCTGCGATACCACTTACGTATCACAGGGCTTAATGCTTTCAATATTGGCGGGAATATGTGGGAATCGAACCCACCTAAGCAGTTATTCACTACTCTTACTGGTTTTGAAGACCAGAGGACACACCAGCGCCCATCTACTCCCACTTCATTACTGTTGCATGATACCATATTCCCTTTCCCAATGCAAGGGCTTCTCCCGATTTCTAAAGCTTCTAATCTGCGCTGCAAAAACAGCTGCGACTGACCACTGCTACACCGCTAGCGGATACAGCGACTAAGTCTTTTTTTGATTGCTTATGGTTGCCCGCTTAAACGATCACCTGCGTCATCCGTTTTTCAATCGCATCAATCAACGCCTCAAAATTATCCTGCAAATTGTTCTCGTAAACAATATCTGCCTGATCGATAACTTCGTTTGCGGTTTTTTTGATCTGGCTATCCTCCATGTTTTTTACCATGATAAAGACCCCGGGCTGCACCACTTTTCGCAGACTGTTGGATTCGCAAACAATCAGTGCCTCTGCCGGTATCTTTTTAAGCACCGCTTCAAGCCCCTGCGCGGCATGGCTAAAAAGCGTTTTTAGCCAGTATACCTTGTCGGCCCCACTGGCCAACAGCATCGCGGTATCTTTATTCCCGGTGGGATTGAGCTCTTCGATGATTTCAAAGTCTTTCGTCATGCTGGTACACACGCCGCAACCTGCAGTGCCATGAATGCAGCCGCTGTTTTTTTTGGCAATGGTTGTGACTTTCAGTCCAATCACCGTTTTTTTCCCTTTGAATCGTTTGATCAGCTCAACTGCGAGCGTGGTTTTGCCACTATTTCTGGCCGTTGAACCGATCAAAATCATATTGGGAATATACTGCGCTTCAACTCCCGTTTTCAACATCACTACACCCCCTTCCATTAAAAACAACCCAGCTGACAACCCTTTATTTTGATTTGGTGTCGACTGCACAAATTGCCGATTTTTGAAACACCCAGGTTCAGTTCTTCGGCTACTTTAAAGGCATCGGTGCATTTGAGATACTTTCTTTCATCTTTGGTTTCACAGTATTTTTCAATAATTTCCATTATTTTGCTGTCTTCCATGTTCACACCTCCGGAATATTTTTGGCATACATTTTGTTTTTTTAAATATCACCGCTTCGGGTTCTTTATTTGTAGCAGCGCCTTGCATCGCCCACTTTTCGGGTGATCCGTTTTTTATCAAACTCCTCCAGCAGCGCTACTGCATATTTTCTGGAAACCCCCAACATGTCGCGATAATCGCCGAGCGCCAGCTCCTCATTTTGCTCAAAATGAGTATTGAGCAGCGCCAATGCTTTTTCGTAGTAATCGCGGTGGATCAAGTATTTTAAATCCAGCGAAATGAGGGTTCCTGATTTTTTGAGCATCGCAATGGCACCGGTATACTGCTTGTTTTTACCATAATGTTTGGCCAGATCGTCCAGTGACGGTGGCGCAAAGCCGTTGCTTTTATAGAGTTGCTCGACCTCATTGAGCATTTCGGTATCCGCTTCTTTATATACCACGGTGAAATTGGGCAGACAGACAAACTCGGATTCCCAGCGGATGATTTTCTTGTCAATGAAATAATTAATAATCGTATCAATTGCAGCTGGCGACGCCTTTCTTAACAGCTTGCCGCGAACCTCTTCGCGATTCATTCCCTCTTTTAGCGGGTATGCCTTGTGATATTCCCGCAGCATTTTGAGAAGTTTATTTTTTAATGTCTCCAGATACTCCCGCGATACGAATAATTGTTCACTCAGCTCGACGATCGCCTTTTCTTCGACCAGCTTGTGCAAGTCTTTATTGATCGGCTCTTTACCAATATGATCGCGAATGTAATCAATATTTCTGAGGTTTTTGCTCTGCTCGCGAATGGCCAGCAAGAGTTTTTCCTTCCGGGTTCCGTTTTCTTTGATCTGCATGCTGTCAATCACCGCCGGCTGGTTGCGTTTGTGTTTTTCCGGATTGGCCTCAAGAACGATTCCACCGCCAATGGTTTCCAGTGGCGAATAAAAACGCACGACGAAATGATCGCCGACTTTCATCGCCAGCTCTTCCTCAAAACGCAACTGCGCATAAGCGGACTCGCCAGCTTCCAGTTCATCCTGGTCGAGCAGAATCACCTTCGCCAAAATTTCTCTGGTGCCGTGATAAAAATGCACCCGGCTGGCATTCTTGATGCTTCGCTTGGCGCTGGCCAGACTGTTGAGTTTGACATCCACCATCATGGTGTTCTCCATGCTTTGGGCCGGTGCAATGGTATCCCCGCGAACCACCTGATGCTTTTTGATCCCTGACAGATTCACCGCCACCCGTTGGCCGGCAACGGCCACATCGACCGGACTGCCATGAACCTGGAGACTACGCACCTTGGGCGTTTCCAAACTGGGATAAAGCATCACGTTTTCGCCAACCTTGACCCGCCCCTCGATCAGCGTACCGGTGACCACGGTTCCAAAGCCATCCACTGAAAAAACCCGATCGATCGGCAGCCGGAAGGGAATTGACAGTTTTTTGTCCTGAACCTTGGAAACAATTTGCGACAATGCATTTTTGAGTTCCTCCAACCCTTCCCCGCTATGGGCTGAGACCGGGATAATCGGAGCGTTTTCCAGAAAACTCCCCTGGAATTGTTCGAGGATCTCCGCCTCCACCATTTCGAGCCAATCCTGATCCACCAGATCGGTTTTGGTCAGAACAATGATCCCATGTTTGATTTCCAGCAGCGTCAGAATACCAAAATGCTCAATCGTCTGGGGCATAATGCCTTCATCCGCCGCAATCACCATCATCGCCAAATCGATGCCACCGGCCCCGGCCAACATGTTATTAATAAATTTCTCGTGTCCGGGAACATCGACAATCCCGATGCGGTTGCCGCAGGGTAAGTCCAGATGGGCAAAACCCAGTTCGATGGTGATGCCCCGCTTTTTTTCTTCCTTTAAGCGGTCGGTATCAATGCCGGTCAAGGCCTTGACCAGGGTAGTCTTTCCGTGATCGATATGTCCTGCCGTCCCTAAAATGATATTCATTCACACCTCTCCTGTCATTCAAACATGTTCTCAAGGGTCGAAACAATGCTTTCAAACTCCCTGGTTTCAATGGTCCGCATATCCAATAGATAGCGGTCCTTCTGAATCCTTCCAATGATTGGAATTTGCGCCTGGTTGAGCCGCTGATCCAACCCATTGGCCGAAATTCCCTTAGCCTCAAGCGCCACACAGAGACTCGGAATCATCTGGTTTGGCATCGATCCGCCGCCAACCTGCGCGCTCTCGTCAATGATTTCAGCGGTAACCGTCGGTATTTTTTTAAGCAGCGCGATGAGAATTTCAGCTTTTTTTTCCAATTCCGCTCTGGTAATTGAAAGCTGCTTAAGGATGGGTATTTCTTTCTCCGCTTTTTCCCAATCCAGATACAGCCTCAGAGTGGCTTCCAGGGCTGCCAGAGTCATCTTGTCGACCCGCAGCGCCCGGGTCAGGGGATTTTTTTTCATCGCCTCGATGTACTTTTTCTTACCGAGGATAATTCCCGTCTGGGGGCCTCCCAGCAGTTTATCGCCACTAAAACAAATCACATCGACCCCAGATTTCAAACTTTCAATAATATTGGGTTCTTCACCTAATCCATAATCCGCCGATTTAAAAAAACTGCCGCTGCCAAGATCGTATAGCACCGGAATATCAAAGGCGGCTCCGATTTCTGCCAGTTCCTTAAGCGAAGTTTCCTCGGTAAAGCCGATAATTTTAAAATTACTGGTATGCACTTTCAAGATGGCCCCAGTTTTTTCTGGAACAATGGCTTTTTCATAGTCTGATTTTCGAGTCTTATTGGTCGTACCAACCTCAACTAATTGGCCACCACTTTGTTCCATGATTTCCGGCACCCGAAACGCTCCACCGATTTCCACCAACTCACCACGTGAAACAATGACATCTTTATCCTTTACCAACGTATTTAACATCAGCAGCACTGCTGCCGCGTTATTATTGACAACCAGTGCACTTTCACAGTTGCATAGTTTTTCGAGGAGAAAATCGACATGACTATAACGGCTCCCGCGCATTCGCGTCTCACAATTGTATTCCAGGTTACTATAATTTCTGGCTACGTCAAAAGCGGCCTGGGCGGCAGATTCACTAAGGACTGCCCGTCCCAAATTCGTATGCAGCATGATCCCCGTGCCATTAATCACTGGTCGCAGATGCATCTGGCTAGCGGTTCTGATTCGCTCATCAATTTTTGTTATCAGATCACAAAAGTCAACCGGCTCGGTTCGGGTCCCCGCTGCAATTTCGTCTCGAATTTCGTTGACACAGACGCGGGTGCTGTCAATCGCCGCGCTTTTGCCAAATTGTTCAATCACCGCTAATATTCGGGGATCTTTTAGGACTTCGTCAATTTTGGGGATCGATCTATAAAAATTCATATTATTGCCCATATCCAGTCCCTTCCGAAGCCGGCGATTTAATCTTCCACATGAAGGAAATCGCCTTCGGTAACAATTCCGCCCATAATCACCTTACAGAAAACGCCCTCGGTTTTCATCAGGCAGTCTTTCGTCGGTGGATCCATCTCACATGCCGTGCACGCCATCCCTTTGTGAGTAATTTCGAGGATCACATCGCCGGTCCGCAGTTGTGTTCCAATCGGCAATTTTGAAAAATCAATGCCCTGAACCACGATATTTTCACCAAAGGCACCTTCTATGACACGGGCATCCTCACCAATGGCTTCTTGAATCTTGTCATAGGACAATAAACTCACCTGTTTATCGGTATGAAAGCCCGAGTGACCGTCACCTTCAACTCCATAATTTTTGATGATATTGGCCTGGTGCAAATTTCGTTTTGGTGTTCCAGTATCGACACTTGTACATATTCCGGTTATTTTCCCTCTAATTTCCATTGTTTTCCTCCCTGTATTTTTCCGATTCGTTCTGATTTATCCATTCACAGATAAACGCCACAATTTTATCAATTTCGTTTAATCCAAAAACCGGCACATTTTTATCATCAAACGGCAGATCACTGACAAGAGCCACCAGCGTTTTTGGATCACAAACACTTTCTTGAGAATTATCCGAGCGGACGAGCTCTATTTTGGGATAGCTCGAATTTTTAAATCCCTCCAGCAAAATCAGATCCGCTTCCCTAAAAAACGGGATAATGTCCGTTTCACTGCATTGCGAGACATCTTTCACCACCAGATATTTGTCATTGGAAAAGACGGCCGTCGCATAGGCCCCTGCCGTTTTATGTCGATATGAATCAGAATCTTTGTTATCCGCTGTAAAACCGTGACCATCATGTTTAATCGTGGCAATTTTCAGATTCTTTTCCATCAGTTTGGGAATTAACTGCGTCAGCAAGGTTGTTTTTCCTGAATTTTTCACCCCGCTTATTGCCAGTAGCTTCGCTTGATCCATTTTATTCTTCATTTCCCACTTCCCTTGTTCACCGCTTTTAAAAAATCAGTTAATGATTTATAGCAAAATTACCTTAACCGTATCGCCTTTTTTGGTGCTGTTGTTACCTGCCGGAATTTCAACAAGACAATTACAATCCTTCATCGAGGCAATCATCCCGGATGCATGCCCACCTTCTGGCAAGGAGATTTGACCATTTTCATAGATCGCTCGGATAAAACGCTTTCCTTTGCTTTTCTTGGAAAAATCCGTGTCCATAACCCCGGTTGTCTGCCGGGTGAAAATAGATTTATCGCGGGATAATTTTCCCAGCGCCGGCCGCACCAATAACTCAAATGTGGCCAACGCCGCAAACGGATTTCCCGATAAATTCAGGACCGGTTTACCACCATAAGTGGAGAACATCGCCGGTGTTCCCGGTTTCAAGTTCACCTTCCAAAATTTTCGATCAACTCCCAACTTTGGTAGCACCTCATGAAAAATATCTTTTTCCCCAACGGATACGCCGCCGGTTGTAATGACCAGATCGGCAACGGTCAGGGCATGTTTCATCTTTTCAACGACAATCTCGACATCGTCACCACACTGCTGCAGGTAAACCGGGTTGACTGAAAGTTCTTTAAGCCGGGCCGCAATAAAAAATAAATTAGTATTATAGATCTTACCTTTGTTGAGCGGCAACCCTGGCGGAAATAGTTCCTCGCCGGTAACCAGGACTGCCACCTTTGGCTGTTTGTATACCGAAATCGTTGGTAAACCCATGCTGGCCAGTAATGCCAAATGGACAAAATTCAACTTCTCCCCGGCGGATATCAGTTTCGTCCCTTTTTTATAATCCTCACCGCTGTAGATGTAATTTTGATGTGCTTTGAGCGGGGTATATATTTTGACAACATCGGAACCATAGTCGGTGTCCTCCTGACGGATCACACAGTTTGCTCCCGTAGGGATCATTGCCCCCGTCATAATCCGCACCGCCTGATTTTTTTCGATCACCAGCTCACTGCTATCTCCCGCATAGCGCTTTTCCATTACTTTAAGCTCAACTGGATTTTCCCGACTGGCTGATTGGGTATCCTCCGCTCTCAAGGCATAGCCGTCTAATGGAGAACGGTCAAATGGCGGATTATCAATGTCTGAAACGACATCCTGAGCGGCAATCCGTTTCAGTGCATCCATAATTCCAACTTTCTCGATCTCATCGATTGGTTTAACGTTTTCAGTGATGATTGCCACTGCTTGTTCTAATTCAATTCCTTGTAACATGTTTTTCCTCTTTCACGTTTATATTTTTTCATTCCGACATAACAGACCACAAGCCCTTCGATACCGTTGCACTTACAAAAAAGCAATACGCATTAAAAACATGTTACCCTATCCACATCTTTAGCCCTGCACATTTGCTCCTTTTCATGAACAGAAGGCCACACCGTTTCCAGTGTGGCCCGAAAGCTTTTTCGTTTTGGCACAGTATCATAAAGCTTTGTTCTTAGATACTTTTGCTCAGTGACCTGTTTTTTGTTTGATAAAATTATATCAATCTCCTTATCGCCTGTCAACACTATTCATCCGTCACACTCTCAGCTTACTTCTCATTTATTGATTTGTTCAGATACAGATAAAAGTCTTTTCTTGCTTCTATTTTCCCCACAATTCTGACGTTACACCCCAAATGATCGACCAATTCCTGATACAGCTCCTTGCCCTGCGCTTCACTAATTGAAATTAACAAACCTCCCGATGTCTGTGGATCAAAAATAAGATCTTCTTCCAATGTCGACAATATCGATTCGTAGTCACCGCTGCAATGTTCACGATTATGATATGTCGCTGCCGGAACAATCCCCATATCCGCAAACTTTTCAGCTTCGACAATGATTGGCAATCGGGAATAATCCAAATATATCGAAACCCCGCTGGCTTTTGCCATCTCCATGGCATGCCCCCCCAGTCCAAAGCCGGTTATATCGGTACATCCATGGACATCGTATTTTCTCATAATTTCACAGGCGCTTTTGTTGAGTGTTCGCATCGTTTCAATTGCCAACTGATTGGCCGCTTCCGATGCAACACCGGCCCGCATTGCTGAATTAATGATACCCAGGCCAATCGGTTTGGTAAGAATTAAAATGTCGCCCGGTTTGGCGTGGCAATTTCCCCGAAGCATTCCCGGTTCAACCAGCCCTGACACTGATAGGCCGTATTTCGGCTCCATGTCATCAATGGTATGGCCGCCAACCAACAGGGCCCCAGCTTCCTTGATTTTATCCATACCGCCTCTTAATATCTCCGCTAAAATCCGGGGATCTTCACAGACGGGAAAACAGACAATATTTAACGCCGTCAAGGGTTTCCCTCCCATTGCATAAATATCGCTTAAGGAATTGGTGGCCGCAATCTGACCAAACAAATACGGATCATCGACAACCGGTGTAAAGAAATCCAGGGTTTGAAGCAGGATCTGATTTTCATTGATTTCATAAGCTGCCGCATCATCAGAATTTTCCATTCCGATAATTAATCTTTCATCGCATCGCTGCTCTAAATTCCCCAACACACCGGACAAATCACTTGGTCCAAGTTTGGCAGCGCAGCCGCCATTTCGAACCATTTGGGTCAATTTCCAACCTTTGACTTTACTCATCCTTCACCTCTTATGTCTTTTGATATCAAGTGACCAAACACGAATAGAAGACTCTAAGCCCCCCCCTGAGACCTTAATCACTTAATTACCGCGATCAAACAATGGTTGTGTATCATTCTCATTTTCGTAGTTTCTCAATATCAAAACTTTTAATTTTACTCAGAATTTTAATGACATTGTAACTCATAAAACGGGTTAATGCAATCGTACCAAAGTCTTTTCCGCGATCATCACAGCCTCCGACTCGCAGCAAAACCTTGGAAACACCTTGTTGTGCCAGATCACCCCTTTTTTCAAAAACTATTCGTCTCAATAACGATTGACAATTGTCAAAAATAATGATAATTTGAACTCAGTTAAGACGATTTCATACCAAAGGATATAGGGCGAAATAAAATGAGTGATGCCAAAGGATTATTGGATGCGCGATTGATCCGCATTGAAAAAGCTGTAAATCTGGAAAAACCTGACCGGATCCCTGTTTTTGCCTTAAACAGCCCGGAGGTAGCGATTGATTATTGTGGTCGCCACCTTAAAACCGCCACCTGGAATCTGGATATTTTCCGGGAATGTCTGCCCAGATATTATCAGGATATGAAGGTCGATGCGGCTGCCGCCGCTTTTTTACGGTGTCCGGGAATGTACATGATCATCGACTCTCAGAATTTTGTGCCCAATAAGGACGGCTTTATGCAGCATCCCGAAGTCTGTGGCATGCTGCCCGGCGAATATGAAGAACTGATCAAGGATCCCTTTAAGACCCTAGTGGAAAAGATCCTGCCCCGGCAATACAAAGCCTTTGCACAGCCCGGGATGCTCGGCGGACTCAATCTGGCCAAAGGCGCCCTCAGTTATCAACGCCACAGCCGGATTCTCCGGGAAATCGATGCCCACTGCAGTGAGTCAGTAAGCGTTCCGATTATTTCCGACAACCTGATCGAGGCCCCTTTTGATTTTCTGGCCGATCAGCTCCGCAGTTTTGTGGGAATCTCGGTGGATATGCACCGCTGTCCCGAGCTGGTGGAACAGGCTTGCGAAGCCCTGTATCCACTGATGCTGCGGTGGGGGATAACCGGCTATTCCGGTCCGCCAAAAAGAATCCCTGCTATTTTTATGCCCTTGCACATGCCCGCTTTTTTAAGCCCCCAGCAATTTGAACGTTTTTACTGGCCGACCTTCTCCCGATTGGTCAATTCCCTCACCGGACTGGGTTATACCGTCGCCTTATTTATAGAGGGTAATTGGTCAAAATTTTATGATCATCTGGCCAGCCTGCCCCCCCATGTGGTGGGGATTTTTGAGTACGGCGAGATGAAGACGATTAAAGAAAAAGTCGGCAAGACCATGTGCGTCATGGGCAATTATCCGATTGAAACCCTGAAATCGCACTCCATCGAAGAATGTATTGATATTGCAAAAAAGATGATCGATGCCGGAGCGCCCGGCGGTGGTTATATTTTTACCACCGGCAAAGCGATTCTCCGGGGTAAAGGACTCGATCTGGAAAAACTCCAGGCCGTCCATCAATATGTCATCGATCACGGTAAATACTAAAGAGGTATGCTATGGAAACTATCAAATCTGAATATCTGGACTATTTTGAAACCTATTTGACCCGACATCCGGAATTAACGAAAGAGGATCAAGCCATTATGGGTGATCCCTGGGATGTTAATGAAGATATCCTGCTTGGCTATGTGTTATCTTTATTGATATAAGGCGCGGTAGTCTCAGTCTATTTTTAGGATCTTTTACTTTTAAAAGAAAACGCAGTGATGGGTCAGCATCGCTGCGTTTTTGTTATTATGATCCGGGATGTTATGATCATTAAAAGGACCGCAATAAGGCAATTTCTTTTTGATAGTCTTGATCAGTCTCCTGGGGTGTTTCCAGGAAAAAAGGCAGGTTTTTCAGTTGGGGATGGGTAACAATCTGCCTGAAAGCTTCAATCCCCAGGGTCCCTAAGCCAATTTTTTGATGACGATCCTTGTTGCTGTTAAACGGCATCATGCTGTCATTTAAGTGCAGACATTTGAGATAACTCAGGCCGATAATCCGATCAAAGTCTTCGAGTACCCCTTCCAGATTCCCAACGATATCATAGCCCCCGGAATAAACATGACAGGTATCCAAACAGACCCCCATTTTAACTTTTAATTCGACTTGATCAATAATCATTTTTAATTCTTCAAAACTCCGGCCAATTTCGGTGCCTTTACCGGACATGGTTTCGAGCACCACAGTGGCTTTCTGCTCGGGCCACATTTCCTCATTGAGAATCTGGGTGATCCAGCTAACACCTTGCTCCACCCCTTGTCCGGTATGGCTGCCGGGATGAAAATTATAGAGTTCACAGGGCAACTCTTCCAGCCGCAGCAGATCTTCTTTAAATACCATTCGGGCAAATTCCCTGGTATGCGGGCTCATCGAACACATATTCAGCGTGTAGGGGGCGTGCGCCAACAAGGCCCCAAACTGGTGCTGTGCCATAATCTGTCGAAGTCCGGCCACATCCTCCGGGTCTAGTGCTTTGGCTTTGCCGCCCCGGGGATTGCGGGTAAAGAACTGAAAGGTATTGGCTTCAATTTTTACCGCTTCTTGACCGGCTTTTTTAAATCCACCTGCAATTGACAGATGGGGTCCGATTATTAACATCTTTTGTCTCCTTGTTCATTGATTGTACCGGTAAGTACACTTTAATTTTTTAGTCTTAATTTTTATCCCAGCGCCACGTCCAGAATCATCATCAGGGTAAAGCCAAACATCACCCCGATGGTGGCAATATCTCCTTCGTGGCCCAACCGGGCTTCCGGAATCAGCTCTTCCGCCACCACATAGATCATCGCTCCGGCGGCAAAAGCCAAAGCAAAGGGCAGCATCGGGGCAATAAAGACCACTGCTGCTGCCCCAATCACCGCCGCCACGGGTTCTACCATGCCGGAAAATTGACCAATCAAAAAGGCCTTGTGGCGGCTCATATTTTCCCGCCGTAGGGGAATCGACACCGCCGCGCCTTCGGGGAAATTCTGCAGACCGATCCCCAAAGCCAGCGATACCGCTCCAGCCAGAGTCATCGCCGGCGAACCGGAAGCCAGACCGCCAAAAGCCACCCCAACTGCCAGGCCTTCAGGAATATTATGGAAGGTAATCGCTAAAACCAGCAGCACACTGCGCTGCCAGGAGGTTTTAATTCCCTCGCGGTGATTGGTTCCGGGATGGACATGGGGCAGCAGCTTATCGACCAGCCACAAAAAAAAGCCGCCCCCCAGAAAGCCCAGCGCCACGATCACATAAGCTGGCAAACGGCTACCCTCGGCCATCTCAATGGCCGGCGCCAACAGCGACCAGAAGCTGGCTGCAATCATTACCCCGGCTGCAAAACCAAGCATCGCATTTAACACCTTAATATTAATTTCTCTGAAAAAGAATACCATTGATGCCCCTAACGCGGTGACAAACCAGGTAAACAGCCCGGCAAAAAGAGCCAGCAGAACCGGCGGGAAGGTTAATAAAAAATCCATCTGATGTTCCACTTCCTTTCGATGTAATTGATTTAAATCATTCTAATTTATATCAGTATACTACGAAAGAAAGCATCAGATCCATTCTTTTTTAGACCATTTACCTAAATTTCGTACTGGTTTTGTAAATAAGCCTTGTTTATTCTGCTTCCCGCTCCTATAATTAATTTATCAGCCCGATGTGGCTGAAATAATGCTGAAGAAGGTAATACCCATGAAGAAAAGCGAATTAATTACAATCTTTAACACCGTCCAGGCAAAGTTTGAAGACGCCATCACCGAAGAATTTTTTTTGCAACGCCTGAAACCTTATGCTGATGAAGATGGCTTTGTCGATTACCACAAATTGGCCATGTTCGCCCATAACGAATCGCTGGCTTCTGCCAAAGGGTTCTTTTTTGAAGTACTCTCTGAAATTTTAGTCGACGAAGATGATGTGATCCTCGAAGACACGCTTGACGAAACCGCTGACGACGTCCCTGAAGTAACTCCAGAATAGCGGCTGATTTAACCTTTTCTGTAGTCCTTCTCCCATCAGTTGTTTAATTTTCGAACTTCCTTAAATGACCAGACAGCATTACTTTTCTGACTGGTCATTTTTTTCTTTATCATCGATGCAAATTTCTGACCTCTTTACCTGGCGAAGATTCTGATGATCAGACTGAAAATAAAAGCAATTAATGAAAAAATGACGGCAATCATTAAAAATGAGGTCATTAAAACGTTGTATTTTAGTATATCGACAGCGATAATCGACTGCGATAAACCGATGGCATTGAGGCCCAACAAGATCAGAAAAATAAAGATCAGCCCATTGAAGGCACCCTTGATATCCGCCGGACTCAGTGAAATATGGGAGGAAATACAAATTGCCAAAAACAAAAATAAATAAAAACGGCTGTTCTGGAAATTTTCAGCGGCGAAAATCAGCTTCAGCAATTCACCATAAGCACTGAATACGCCATTAAACGAGACCAGACTTAGATTTTCCACCGCCAAGCTTTGAGTCATCACTACCAAAAAACTATCCAGCACCCGAGGCAGCAGCAGTCCCATTAATGCAATAATCACCAGCAGACCACCAAAAATCGGGGCGATTCCAATAAAAAAATTTCCTACCTGATGGTAGATATTTTTAGGATTATAGGCATGATTCACATACCCCATCACCCCATCACGATCCGGCCGCTGAAACAACTTGATGGCGTTAATTTTATGGCCAAAGATCAGGGCCATCAAGGCATGGCTGAGTTCGTGAACAGGCGTACCAATTATACCAGTCACCATGATGGCATTTCGGCCCAGGCCTTTGTGAAAATTGCGGTTGGACTGCGTTTCCAGAATCCCCAGTAATAGTCCGGCGAGAATGATGATCCCCGTAAAACAAAGGGTTTCCAGACCGGTTTTAGCTAATAGATCGATAATAGTCATAAGTCTTCCTTTTTGATTCTGATTTTTCTGCCATCATCACCCCTAAGCCGGGCTGACAACAATTTTTGCCATTATACCGAAAAAAGATTTAGAATTTCATTATCCGGGCATGCTCCCTGCTTTTGTTAAATTATATTTTTATGTCAGTGATTAACACTGTCTTCATGGGGTACACATTAGAGCAACAAACCAAAATCAGGATATATTGTATCAGCGATGCAAATAAACCCTGTATTTACACAAAAACCATGAAAGAATGAAAAAAGAAAGGATCAGCAAATGAAAAGAAACAGAATTTTACTGGTATTTTTTTTGGTGTTGTCGGTATTGCTTTTTGCCAGTTGCAGTGGTGGCAATGATGCAGCCAAAACCGATGAAAGTAAAAGTAACGGCAATAAAAACGAAAGCGTTTCCCTCGATGAAAGCCTTAGTGGTACAGCGCTCCTCAAAAGCCTGAACTTGAGTTATCCGGATTCCCTTAAAATGACCACTAAAACCGTTATGTCCGACAATCTGACCACCACCTCCACTACCTCCACCAAGGGCGATAATTTCCGGATGGAAATGGATATGCCGGACATCGGCAAACAGATTACCATCTACAATGCAGCTGAAGGGATCACCTACCAGTATACCGAAGGCCAGACCACCGGGTTTTCTTTTAAAGATCAGGAGATAGCCTCAAGTCAGGGTGATTTTAATCTGGAAGAAGGCGTCAAAAGCATCAATGACTTCACCAGTGTGTTTCCGGATAATGTGATCGCCCGAGTAGAAACCCTGGATGGCGAAAAGGTGATTTATATCGAAACCACCGAAAACGACCCTGAAAGCGGGGTAATGAATATGCGGATGTGGTTCTCAACCAAGTACGGCGTACCACTGAAAACCGAAATTCTCACTAACGGCACCGTGGTAATGAGTTCAGTTGTCACCGACATTTCCGCCGAAAACATTTCTGACAGCGAGTTTTCCCCACCGTCAAATGTTGTTTTTACTGACTTTTCATCGATGAATCTGGATGATCTTACCAACATCCCCGAACCCTGATCAAATCTGACTCCATCAAACCAAAAAAAGCATCAACGATTGATGCCATTTACAAATAGGAGCATAACAAGTCTCTTCTCACTTGGTTAATTTACAGAAAAAGCCATTTGCACGAAACATGCAAATGGCTTTGTTATCATAAAAATGGTGATCCCGAATGGACTTGAACCATCGACCCCTACCATGTCAAGGTAGTGCTCTGCCAGCTGAGCTACGAGATCACTTTTACTGCTTGATCATTTTACCTGAATTTTTTCAAAAAGTAAAGTCCTTTTTTAAAAAGTTGTTTCGGCATTCAGTGTAAAGTAATTTCGTTTGATGTAAAACTCATTGTAACTGATCGGCATATTGTCTTCCACCGAAATAATATTTTGAGACACCAGGAAACAGCAGTCATCGTGATCAATCTGCAGGTTCTCTCTGACTTCCAGCGGGGGATGCACGATATCGATGTTGAGTATCTTTTTATGCTGAAAGTGGAGCTTGTCTTTCTCCATAAAACCATGAAAATTGGCAAAATTTATAACATCCTCAACAATCGGATTCCCCTTCTGATAGGGCAGAAAAATGGTTGAATATTGGATGGTTTCATCTCGAATTCTTACCGCCTTCTGAATCTTAATCACTTTTTCAAAGGATCCGATTTTAAGTTCCCGCATCAATTTGCGGCCCGGGGTGATGACACCGACACTGACCAACTTGACTTCATCAACTTCACCTTTGAGACTATCGATTTCGTCGAAATAAAACTGATACTGATTCGCTGACGGTTCGCACACATAATTTCCTTTGCCGGGAATGGTATAGATGTATTTTTCATTGACCAGCAGGGCCAAACTTTTACGCAGGGTGGTCCGGCTGACATCGAATTGTTCAGCCATTTCATTTTCCGAGGGCAGAAGATCCCCGGGTTTTAGAATTCCCTTTTCAATTTTTCCTTTGATATCATTGACGATATCAAGATATAGAATTTTTCTCATTGCCGTCACCCATTCATTTAAGTAGCCATTGCTTGCAGATATTCACGCCTTCGATGGCATCGCTGGAGTAGTCGTCGGCCCCCACATATTTGGCATAGTCGGTTCCCGCCAGAGCCCCGCCCAGAATAATTTTTAGATCATCCCGGAGGCCCTGAACAACAATTTCATCGATCACTTCTTTGATGTTTTCCACCACCGAGGTGAGAATCCCGCTGATTCCCAAAATGACCGGTTTTTCTTTTTTGATTATTTCAATAAAACGTTCAGTGGAAACATCAGTCCCCAAATCGATGACCTCGAAGCCTTCGGCTCGGAGCATACTGATGAAGATATTCTTACCGACATCATGAATGTCGTCAAAAACTGTGCCAACAACGATCTTTCCCAAACTTCTGCCATCAATCAGTTGGGTGCTATCCATTCCCATCATGCTGAGTAGATTGGATACCAGTTCCCCTGCCATAATCAGATCAGCAATATAATATTCCCCTTCTTCATAACGAACCGCTACCCTCTGCAAGGCAAAATTGAGCTGATTCGCAATGTCTTTTTTATCTTTTCCGGTTTCTATTTCTGCTGCTACCAGTGCCATCGCCCGTTTTTCGTCAATTGCTTCAACTGCAGCAATAATTTTTGTCTCCATCTATTCCACCTGTTCGTTAAAACTAAGATTTTATTTTAATTTACCCGATCGTTGACCGAGTTCTGTTTGCTTGCTTATTTTTCATTTTATCATGTAATCGTTCGTTTGTCTTTAGCTGGATCAGATATTTTTTAATGGCATTTTAATGATTTGAAGTGTATAATCAAAGCGAAAACATTTACATTTATTCGAATTTAAAAGATAGAGGTCGATATGAACGGTTATACGAAAACACAATTGCAAGAAAATCAAAAATATCTGGAGCTGCTATCCCAGAACTTTCCCAATATCACCAGCGCTGTGGGCGAGGTGGTCAATCTCAAAGCGATTCTCAACCTGCCCAAGGGGACTGAGCATTTTCTTACCGACATTCACGGTGAACATGAAGCCTTCAACCACGTGATGCAAAACGCTTCCGGCGCGATTAAGCGCAAGGTTCATCAGGAACTGGGCAACACCATTGCCTTTGAGGAGCTGGAGGAATTATCCACTCTGATTTACTATCCCGAGGAAAAAATCGATCTGATTAAAAAGGAACGCAGCCGCGAATCTCTGGATAACTGGTACAAGCTGACCATTTATCGACTGGTAAAGGTGTGCCGGGCAGCAGCCTCAAAATATACCCGTTCCAAGGTGCGCAAAGCCCTGCCCAAAGACTTTGCCTATATCATGGAGGAGCTGCTCCAGGAGGATGAGCACCGTTTTAATAAACGGGAATATTACCACGAGATTATTGAAAGCCTGGTTAATCTGGAACGGGCTCAGCACTTTATTGTCGAAATTTCCGGGGTGATCAAACGGTTGACCATTGATCACCTGCATATCATTGGCGATATTTACGACCGGGGTGCCGGTCCCGACGAGGTCATGGATACCCTGATGCGCCATCATTCTCTGGATATGCAATGGGGTAATCACGATATACTGTGGATGGGCGCCGCCGCCGGTAACGCCTCCTGCATTGCCAACGCCGTCCGAATTGCCCTGCGCTATGCCAATATGGATGTGTTGGAAAACGGCTACGGTATCAACCTTTTACCGCTGGCGTCCTTTGCCAACCGAACTTACAGCAATGACCCCTGTATGAAGTTTGCACCAAAGATTTCTGACAGCCACACCGTCTCCGACCAGGACATAGCGCTGATGGCTAAGATGCACAAGGCCATTGCGATGATCCAGTTCAAGCTGGAAGAATCGATGATCGATAATCACCCCGAGTATGAAATGACCAAACGGCAACTGCTGCGGCGAATTGATTTTGACAATGGTACCGTAGATGTTGAGGGTATTGTTTACCCGCTTAATGATACAAACTTCCCCACCCTGAATCCAACCGATCCCTGTACCCTGACTGAAGAAGAAGCCCTGGTGATGGATCGCCTGGTTTATGCCTTCCTTCACAGTGAAAAGCTTCAAAAACACATCCGTTTTATGTACGCCAAAGGCAGCATGTACAAGGTCTTTAATGACAATCTGCTTTTCCATGCCTGTGTGCTCCTAAACGAAGACGGCAGTTTTAAAGCAAAAGAAATCGATGGTAAAAAATTCACCGGTAAAAGCTTGATGGACAAGTTCGACCAGATGGCCCGGGAGGCCTATTTCGGCAAAACCGACCAGGATGATAATCCCACCCGTACTGATTTTCTATGGTTTTTATGGTGTCATGAAGATTCCCCGCTATTTGGCAAGGACAAAATGGCCACCTTTGAGCGTTATTTCATTGATGATAAAGTGCCCCACAAGGAACACCACGCGCCATTCTATCTGCTGATTGATGATGATGAGGAGTTGGCCCGAAAAATCCTGATCGAGTTTGGAGTGGACCCGGATCAGGGACACTTGATCAACGGCCATATTCCGGTGAAAGCCACCTCTGGAGAGAGTCCAATTCGGGCTAAGGGCAAACAACTGGTTATCGATGGCGGCTTTGCCCGGGCTTATCAAAAGACCACCGGCATTGCCGGCTACACTCTGACCTACAATTCCTACGGACTGATTCTGATCAGCCACGACCCCTTTGAATCCGTCGAAAAGGCCATTTCTGACGGGGTTGACATCAAGTCTACCCTGATGGTAGTGGAAAAAACGACCGAGCGAAAACGGGTTCGGGATACTGATACTGGCAAAGCCATTATGACTCAGGTCGACGACCTGGAAATGCTAATTACCGCCTACCGCAAAGGACTGATCAAGGAAAAAGAATATTAAAAGTGAAAAACATAAGACCCTCGCTGATGCACTCAGCAAGGGTCTTATTATTTTTATCACTATTTAGAGGAAAAACACTATAGTGAAAACAAGTGAAATTCTTCGTGGTTTTTGTTTCTAGAATAAACCAGCAATTACGCCGTTTTCATCAACATCAATTTTTTCTGCT
>CAZEBY010000012.1:0-46921 GCA_964510565.1 uncultured Lachnospiraceae bacterium
AAAGTGTGTTGTTATAAAGTCTCAGCTGAATTTTAGTGCTGGGAAAGTTGAGTTAATCAATTAATTATTTTAAAATAGAGATAACAATTTTTACAATAAAAAGAATCTCCGCAGAGACTCTTTTATCGCATTCCTGATTATTTCAGCCAGCCGGCGGAGCGATTCACGGCTTTATCCCAGAAACCGCACAACTCCTGACGTTTGGCTTCGCCAATCTGGGGCTCGAAGCGTTTTTCGATTTTCCAGAATTGGCCGATTTCTGCAAAGCTATCCCAGTAACCCACCGCCAGACCGGCGGCATAAACGGCTCCCAGGGTGGTGGTTTCGGTGATCACCGGCCGCTCCACCGGAATCCCTAAAATATTTGCCTGAAACTGCAGCAGGAAATCACTTTTGGCACCACCGCCGTCAGCTCGCAGTCTGGTCAGCTTAAAGCCGGACTTCTTTTCCATCACATTAAAGGCATCCTTGACCTGGAAGGCCATCGACTCCAAAGCCGCCCGGGCAATGTGCTGTTTGGTCGTGCCCCGGGAGATCCCGATAATGGTGCCCCGGGCATAAGAATCATAATAGGGCGCCCCTAATCCGACAAAGGCCGGGACGAAATAAACCCCCATGCTGTCCTCAACCTGCAGGGCTAATTCCTCAGCCTCTTTGGCATCGTCAATAATCCCCAGGCCGTCCCGCAGCCATTGCAGCACCGCCCCGGAAACATCGGCCATTCCTTCCAGACCGTAATCGGTTCGACCCTTGGCACTCCACAAAACCGGAGAGAAAACGCCGTCAGATGGGGGAACATATTTGTCACCGGTATTCATCACCATGAACGAGCCGGTACCGTAGGTGTTTTTGGCCATTCCTTTTTCCAGACAGCCCTGACCAAAGGCGGCCGCCTGCTGATCGCCCAAAATCCCCGCCACCGGCACGGCAACACCAAAGAAAACCGCCGGATCGGTCAGACCATAGACCTCACTGGAGGTTCGCAGTTCCGGTAAAATTTCCCGGGGAATTGCCAGTTCCTTCAATATCCACTCGTCATAGTTCAGGGTTCGGGCGTTTTGCAATAGCGTCACTGAGGCATTGGAATAATCAGTGACGTGAGCCTGCCCGCCAGTCAGCTTCCAGACCAGCCAGGTATCAATGGTACCATACAAAAGCTCGCCGTTATCAACGCCAGCTCTGACCTTTTTATCATGATCCAGCAGCCAGCGGATTTTTGTGGCCGCATCATTGGGGACAATAATCATCCCGGTCCGGTCGACAATTCCGGCCCCATCTTTGGCTTCCAGGGCTTCACAGATGTCCAGGGTGCGGCGATCCTGCCAGACAATTGCCCGACAGACCGGCTGACCGGTCTTTTTATCCCAGAACAGCGTCGTTTCCCGCTGATTCGTAATTCCGATCGCTTCAATCTGTTCGGGTTTGATGTTCCCATTTTTTAAGGCTTCCGCCACCATTTTTAGGGTCACCTCCCAGATTTCACTGGCATCGTGTTCGACCCAGCCGGACTGGGGAAAGTGTTGGGTGAATTCTGAATAAGCTTGGGCGATGATATTGACCGCCTTGTCAAAAATCATAACTTTTACGCCAGTAGTTCCTTCGTCAATCCCTAAAATATATTTCATCATTCTTCTCCATTCTTTATTTTTGCAGATAATTGCGAAACTACCGTGAGCTTTGCGCCCAGTTTCGCACTTATCGACTATTTTTGATAAACGATCTTACCCTGATAAATCGTCATTGCCACTTCAATATCTTTAATCGACTCCGGTGCTGCCGTCAAGGGGTTCTGCTCAAGGACCGTAATATCACCGGCTTTACCCGGGCTCAGGCTGCCGCGGATGTTTTCTTCTTTGGCGGTATAGGCCCCATCAATCGTAAATAATCGCAGTGCCTCGGCAGGGCTGATGGCGTTCTGAGGATAGGGCGGATTGACCGCCGCATGAATGCCCAGCAGCGGATTGATGGGCGTGACGTTGGAATCTGATCCGCCATTGACGACCAGTCCGGCATCCAAAAATTCCCGCAGCGGATAGGCCCGGTGATTGCGTTTTGACCCCACCCGTTCTTCATAAACGCTGTCGGGACCGCCCCGTAAATAGGTAAAGGCCGGCTGGGTTGATATCACGGCGCCCAGAGCGGCCGCCCGTTTTATATCGCATTCATCAGGAAAGCCGAAGTGTTCAATCCGGAAACGGTGATCCGGCATCGGAAACTTAGCCAGAGCCTGTTCCAGACAGTTCAATACCTGCGTGATGGCCCGCTGGCCAATGGCATGAAACCCGGTCTGCAACCCGGCCCGATGGGCGGCTTCGATGTAGTTTATGATCCATTCATCCAAGTAATAAAGCTCGCCCACTGCGGCAGGATCATCGCTATAGGCTTCCTTAAAGGCTGCCGTTCGAGAACCAATTGAGCCATCCAGTAAAATATCGGTGCCAATGATTTTAAGATTTTGGGCGACAACATCCGCCACTCGGGTGCTGCACCAATGGAGCACCACATGAACAGGCAGTTCATCGATGATCTTTAAAAACACCGGAATGTCGTAATCCGAAGACAGATCCCCACCTTCCATCGCATGAATGGTGGTGACCCCCATGGCCACGGCGATTTGCGCCGTATGGCGGATGGCCGTTTCCCGCTGGGCCCAGCTCATCTTGTCAAAAAAATACTTTCGGGCATGGCTGTTGGCCTGACTGTGCAGCCGACCTGAGAAATTCCCGGCGGCATCCCGGCCCAGACCGTCTTCGGCTTCGCCAATGGCCATCAGTTCCATGGCGATGGTATTGACCTGGGTATAGTGCAGCCCCCGATCCACCAGATATACCGGCCGCTCTTTAAAACAGCGATCCAGTTCAGCAGCAGTGGGCGGCCTTTTTTCCACCAGCCGGGATTCATCCAATCCATAGCCAAAAATCCATTCGTCGGGATCACCGGTTTTTTCCTTTACCAGGGTTTCCAGTACCTCTTTAACCGACCGGCAATGATAGAGATTAATTCCAATCGCTGACAAACCGGTGCTCATCATATGCACATGGCAGTCGTGAAGCCCCGGTATAAAGCTTTTGCCACCCAGATCGATAATCTGCGCTCCTTCACCTGCTGCCAGATTTTTTATGGCCGGGGACGCCCCGATTTTCTCGATGACGCCATCCTTTATATAAACGCCCTGGCATGACGGCTGATTCGCATCCATGGTCACCCCAATACCGTTTATCAGGGCCAGTTTGTTTTCCATGGCAGCCTCCTTTCCCCTTAAACTCCATGATTTAATCCAGAAAGGCGGCATTACTGCCGCCATTTTTCTTTACCCCAGGATCTTTTTAACTTCGGCGGCAACTGCTTTGCCGAGGGCGGAATGACCTTCTGCTCCGAGATGAAGGCCATCGATTTCGCTGACCTTGGCCACCGTGGCCGCATCAAAAAAGGGCACGCCCCGGCTTTCCGCCACCCCCTGATAGAACCTGGCCATCTCGATTGATTTTTCCCGGTTCCCGGCAAACATCACGCTAAAGATACCCTCTTCAATGGGGCCCAGCGGTGGTGGCGCAATAAAGAGAACCTTGGGGCCAGCGGGACCAAAAGCACCAACCTGGGCCAGGGTTTTGTCGAGAATCAGACTGGCGCCATTGGCAATATCCTGAGCCGTCACGGTATAACGGCATTTTAAATCATTGGTGCCGATCATGATAATCACCAGATCCAGCGGCGCATGACTGTCCAGCAGCGGAATAATATGCTGCTTGCCACAGCGGTATTCTTCAATCGGGTCATCCCAGACAGTGGTTCGGCCATTTAATCCTTCGGGAATCACTTTGTAATCACTGCCCAGTTCCTGCTGCAGGACACCAGCCCAGCGAACCTCATCCGGCCAGCGTTTAATCACGTCAACCAGATCATTGGATGGGTCCCATCCCCAGGTGTTTGAATCGCCAAAAATCATTACGTTCTTCATGAATTTTCCTCCATTTATATAAATTTTTGATACCAATAGAAAGCCTCAGTTCTCCAGATTCCATAAATCCGGATTACTGGTGGCGACGGCAGCCACGCCCGTGGTCATGGCTCCGGTGACTTGTTCGGCGGTTGTCATTAAACCGCCCAGGATGATGGGTGTCCCGGCTTCACTTTTTATCTCCCGGACAAGCTGCGGGGGCAGGGTTCCCGGCATCAGAATAACCACATCCGGCTGTTGTTCTTTGATATTCGCTAAACCGCTACGGCAGGCATCGGAATCAATGACAAAAAATCCAAAGGCGGCAAACATCCCGGCCTCTTTGATATATCTGACACAGGGCGCTTTCATCGTAATGACGCAGTCAACCCCACAGTTTGCCATATACTGGATACCCATTTTATCCCGGGCAATTCCTTTAATCGAATCCTGGTGAACCATCACCCTTTTTCCGAAACGATGAATATGTCCCACCAGTTGCGGCAGGGTATTGACGTCACCCAATTTGAGCATGATCCAATCCGCTCCGGTTTCTGCCATGGCGTAAAGCAGTTCTTTGCGCTGATGAACCGAGGGAATCACGGGTTTGGTTTTAAATGGCTTGTGCGTATTTTTTGTTTCCACAGGCTTTCCTTTCTGAGTACTCACTTTCCGATGTTTCGCGCTCCGTTGCCCGATCGCTTTTTTGCGCCTTGGAGTTTTACTGTCCTCCGGCAATTGGCCGGTTTTAGCAGCACTTATTTCAAATATGAAAAAAGTCCGCATCATACTGGGGCACAGCCGGACATTCCGGCGTGACGCACCACAGTATCATACGGACATCTCTTAAACTCTTGCCCTGTTGGTATTCTTTTGTAACGGTTTACTACTTTTTATTTTATGCTTATTCTATGGTATTGTCAAGGTCGACTTGCCCTGTTTATAAAAAGTTCCCCTGTTTTAATACCCCAATCCAAACAAACATCGTAACAATCGAGACCAATGAACTGATCACCACCAGTTGTCCGGCCAGTTCGCCATCGCCGTCCATTTGCTGGGCCATCACAAAACTGGATACCGCCGTGGGACTGGCAAACAATGCCAGTAGCGCCCCCAATTCCTCATGACGAAAACCTAAAAAAACCGCCAGGCTTAGAAAAATCACCGGAATAACAATCAGGCGGCCGCCCACACCAATCAGAATTGGTTTGAGGTTACCGATGATGCGGGAGAACTTAAACGATCCGCCCAGAATAATAAAGGCCAGCGGCGCGGCAATTTCGCCAATATCAGCCAGGGTCGTTTCCAGGATCAGTGGCAATCGCATTCCCGTTAAGACAACTAAAAAGGCGATTGCAGCCGCCAAAATCAGGGGATTTTTTATCATGCTGATCACCATTTTCTGGTGATCTACCTGCCCGCCGCTGAATACCTCCAGCGCAATGACTGATAAAACATTAAAGATCGGGACGACAAAGGCAATCAGCACCGCCGTGGCGCTGGCTGCGTCACTGCCATAAAGCGAGATGGTGACCGTCAGCCCAAATAAGACAAAATTACTCCGAAAGATCCCCTGGATCAGAACGCCGCGTTTTTTATTCTCTTTTTCCAGCCGTGGGATCACCAGAAAGACCAGCCCATACGAGGCCACCACACTGACGACCGCAAAGATGATCAAATTCTGCAAAGCCCCCTTAACCGCCTGGGATTGATAGACATTAATAAACAGCATGATCGGCAGAAAGACCTTAAAACACAACGCATTGAGCTCCTCCACGAGCCGCTCATTAAACAGGCCCAGCTTGCGCAGCAAATAACCCAGCGCCATCATTAAAAACAAGGGACAGACCACCGAAAAGGCCAGATAAAAACTATTCATTCGCCCAAACTCCACTATTTTACTTTGATTGGCGCTATTTTTTACATAACTAATCCGGTTTATCCTATCATAGTTTGATCGCATCTGAAACCAAAATCCTAAGTTTTAGCCGATCACCACCGAGATCGCCTGCATTAAAAAAAACCTTGAAAAAGCTGTCAGAACGATCGGTTCCAACTGCTTTTTCCAAAGGCTTCACTTTGAGGGGTAAAAAACATAATTGCGGCATGCCCAAAACTATTTTATGGCATGTGTTTATAAAAAATCTCCAGCATCGCGGCACTCGAAGCAGATCCCGGATCCCGATGACCGATGGCGCGTTCGCCCAGTCGCATTGCCCGACCTCTTTTAGCAACGATTGGCACGGTTGAGTCCGATCCACTGGCACCAACTTCCATGGCAATCTTCATCGCTTCTTTGGGTGACAGCCCATCCTCGTGATACGCTTTTTTCATGGCATCAACTGCCGGTCGCAAGGTACAGACCATGGTTGCGTCGCCAACAACGGCTTTTCCGCGTTTTTCAATAATGGCCACGCCAGACTCCATCATCTCGATGAATTCATCAAAGGTTACTTCATCTTTGCCTTTGACTGGCAGACCGAATTTCATGAAAAAGCCACCATATAATGGACCAGCCGCGCCGCCAACCTTATCCAGTAAGGCGGTCCCGACATTTTTAAAAATGGTGTTGATGTCTTCTGATTTCCAGGTTTCGAGATTTTTACTGACTTCACGGAATCCAATGCTTAAATTCATGCCGTGATCGCCGTCGCCGATGGCTGAATCCAATTGGATAAAGTATTCTTTTTTCTCTTCAGCCATGACAATAAGGTCTTCAACAACTGCAATAAAATAGTCTTTATTTAAGATATAATCGCTCATATTTTTTCTCCTGACAATGGATTAATGGGCAGTCAGTTACCTGACCGCCCAGTGGGTTTGTTATTAAGATTTGTTATTAAGATTTGTTATTAAGATTTAGTTATTAGTGTTTGTTATTAAGACTAATACTTACTATGCAAAACATAATATGGAATAAAATTTAAACTTGTGTAAAATATGGTGCATCACAGGGATAATCAATTAATTCTTTTAATTCATCATCCAGCTTCAGCAGGGTAATTGACATACCGGCCATATCCATTGAGGATGCCATGGTGCCAATAACGGATTTGTAAATCTTGATTCCTTTTTCTTCCAGGATTTGAGCAGCCCGACGGAAACAGATATGGAGATCCTGGAGTGGTGTTGCACCCAGGCTGTTAACCAGTACACAAACTTCGTCGCCTGCCACATAGGGAAGATCAGCCAGGATTGGTTCCATAATCTGATCAACAACCTTGTCAGCTGGCTCAATTTTTCCACGTCGAACGCCTGGTTCGCCATGAAGACCCATCCCGATTTCCATATCGCCTTCTTCCATTTCAAAGATTGGACCACCTTTGGATGGCAGGGTTGGCGATGACATGGCTACACCCATGGTACGCATGTTGGCATTACATTTCTGGGCCAGAGCGACAACTTCATCAAGATCAGCACCCATGTCCGCTTTGGCGCTGGCGGTCTTGTACATAAAGAACATCCCGGCGATCCCGCGTCGATCTTCGATATTTTCTGATGAAATAACGTCATCTGTTGTCAAAACTGTTTCGACCCGGATACCATCTTCTTCGTCGGCTTTTTCAGCAGCCATGTCAAAGTTCATGACATCGCCGGCATAGTTACCATACAGGAAGATACAACCTTTACCGGTATCAACCGCTTTAACAGCTGCATAGCATGGATCTGGAGATGGAGAAGTATTGATGTTACCAATAACAGCAGCATCAACAAGTCCTTTTCCGACATAGCCCAAGAATAAGGGTTCATGTCCTGAGCCGCCGCCGACAACGACACCGACTTTATCTTTTTGCTTAGCAAACTTGCTGAGGATCACTCGGCCCTGAGCTTCGCCTTCTTTGATCAGCTCTACATAATCACCGTGCGCCAGAACATAACCTTCCAACATTTCTTCAACTACATCATAGGGATCATTGATAAATCGTTTCATTTCATCCTCCTGAAAAATAATTTGTATACGTTTTCTAGAAGCAAGAACCATGCCAAAACTAGAATCGCCTAAACAGGCCATTTGACAAAATTCTGTTCTTTGAGACTGGGGAATTTTTTCCCACCCGGGTATTATCTACCCATTTCTACCAGTTGCTAACAAATTTTTCTTAAGGTTGCACCTTCTTTAGCCGTTTCGATGATCTGTTCCAGATCGTCACAGATTGTCGCCTGAACCACACCGCCAACAACGCCTTCTACCAATGGCGCATCGACAATATGGACCTTTTCCTGAAGGTCATCATCCAGCATTTCAATGGCGGTTTCACTGCACAGCACTGCGCTGCCCAGATCTACAAAAATTAGAATATGATCACATTTTTCGAGCGACTCAATTGCCGCTTTGATTTTCAAGGTATTGGTGCCAATACGACCGCCATCTGCTCCTCCGGCCGCTATGACCTCAACACTGCCATCATTCATTTCCATCACAATATCACGCAGCCCTTCGGCCAGTTTTTCACTATGTGACACGATAATTACACCTGTCATTTGTCTTCCTCCTTTCTTCTGTATTTACCTATCCAATCACTAAGTGGAGAATTTCCCGATATATGCCGGCATATCCAACAGAAGTCGTTTTTCTATTTTGGCTGAATATTTTCAAGGTATTTTGAGAGTTACTTACAGCAATTATCGTGCCAACTTCATTTCAATTGATATTTAGCGGCTTTTTTTGAAATCGTTTTATGGTCCAAACCCAGTGCCTGACCGGCTTTTCGGAAACTTCCATGTTTTTCCAGGGCCCGTTCAATCAGCCATCGTTCCATCTCTTCATGGGTGGGGAGATTTTCCCCATTCAATGCAAACGACTTCTCCGGCAGATTTTCATCGCTTTCCTCATCACACAAATAGGCCGGCAGATCCTGAAGCGTAATCCAATCGTTATTTGACAGGGTCATGCCGCCTTCAATCAGATTTTCCAGTTCCCGGACGTTGCCGGGAAAATGATAGTGTTCCAGCGCGGCCAGAGCATCTTTTTTAATGGCACAGCGGGGCAAATCATATTTTTTGCTGATTTTCTCGGTAAAATACTCAACCAGTAGCGGAATATCGCCCTTGCGCTGACGCAGCGGCGGCAGCATCACGGTAATGACATTGAGCCGGTAATAGAGATCGCGACGAAAACTGCCGTCTTTCATCATTTCTTCGAGCGGGCTGTTGGTGGCAGCAATGACCCGGACATCGATTTTGATCGGTTTGAGCCCGCCGATCCGTTCAATTTCCTGCTCCTGCAGCACCCGCAGCAGTTTGGCCTGCATCGCCTTGTCCATATCACCAATTTCATCGAGAAAAATCGTGCCGCCGTTGGCGATTTCAAATTTGCCCCGTTTTTCTTTATAGGCACCGGTAAAAGCACCCTTTTCATAACCGAACAGTTCACTTTCGAGCAGATTGGAAGGAATCGCGGCGCAATTCATCCCGACAAACGGTTTATCGCTGCGGGCGCTGGCCCGATGAATGGCCCGGGCAACCATTTCCTTGCCGGTGCCACTTTCACCGCGGATCAGCACTGCCGCATCGGTCCGGGCGGCCTTAGAGGCCACCGTCAGACTTTCAATCAGAGCCCCACTTTTCCCGACGATGTTGCTAAACGATTGATTCAAACCGTCTTTTTTGGCCAGCTCCTCCTGAAGATACTGAGTTTTTTGGGACAGCAACTCGATCCGGTCCGCCAGCTTGGCGATTTCCGTCAGTTCCCGGGCAACCACCACATTGCCCCTGAATTTACCTTCGATCATAATCGGTCGGGCATTCATGATAAACTCGCGGCCGTCCCGGGTGGTAATGATCAGCTCTTCTTTGCCCTGAAAAAACGCACTCCCGAATTTTTCTTCCGGAAAGAGCTCCTGAATTTTCCGGGTCAGGACCTGGGTGCCTTCTTTCTTAAAGAGCTTGACAAAGGGGTGATTGACATAGGTCACCTCCCGGTCGGAATTGATCATGCAGATACCGTCATCGACGGTTTCAAGAATATTGTTGAGTTTTTCTTTCAGCTCTTTGACGCTGTGGAGTTCCCATGACAATTCTTCAATTTGCGAAATATCCTGAAACGTCACCACCCCGCCCATCACGGCATCATCAATAATGATCGGACTCTTATTAGTGATCACCCATTTTTTGCCGATCTTATGCTTTAATCCGAGATTTTCACGTTTGGTATTGAGTAAATCTTTTAAATTGAAGTTGGGAATCCACTCATCACCTTTTTTCCCGATGATATCTTTGGCCTTGACCCCGGTAATTTCTTCCGCCGCCCGGTTGAAAATATTGATAATGCCGTTGCTGTCCATCGCAATCAGCCCGTTATTGATGCTTTCAAAGATTTTTTCACTGGCCAGGGTGTTTTCCTGAAGAATGCTGTCGATGTCTTCGGTTTCCGGTATTTCAAGTTCGGCCGTCTGACCCAAAAAAGCCGCCATCTTGAAAACTGCCTCGTCACTCTCCGCATTCGGACTATAGACCTCGACCATTTCACCATGCTTGACCTTCAGCGAGACCAATGGTAAAACCGAGTTGCAGGGCACCCCTTCCTTCGAGCCAACCCGCCGCAGCAGCAGCTGGCAGTCCCAGATCTTTTCAAATTTCTGTGACTGCCTGGCGATCATGGCAGCAACCCGCGTGTGAAGGCCATTTTTATTCTTAACCATAATCCGTTGTACTTTTTCCATAATCGCTCCCCGTTTAAATGAGATATGATGCTATCATTTATAAAAATCATTTTTACTTAATTTCTTTTATGAAACCAATGAATATATTCTTTACAAACAATAAAACCTGTGCAATAATGATATCGTATCCAATACTAAAATACCTTAATAAAATTTATTTTTACAAAATTAAAAATAAATAAAAAAATAATTATCCAGGAGGATCTTGCCATGAGAATTGCTGTTGACTGTGACGACGCCGCCATTGATTTTAAAAACGAGATTTTTAACTATTTGAAAAAAGCCGGTTATGATGTAACCGATTTGGAATATTCCGCAACCCATGATTGCGATTATCCCGAGATTGCCTTTAATCTGGCTGAAACGATTAAAAACAAAGAATACGATCGCGGTTTTATCTTCTGCGGAACCGGTCTGGGCGTGGCCATGATGGCCAATAAGGTTCCTGGTGTTTTCGCCGGTACCTGTCATGATGTCTTTTCAGCTGAACGACTGGCTAAAAGCAACGATGCCAATGTTTTGACCATGGGCGCCCGGGTAATCGGCGTCGAACTGGCCAAAATGATTGCGGAAGCCTGGTTAAAAAGCGAATTCCAGGGCGGCGGTTCAACCAAGAAGGTTGAAAAAATGCGCGACCTTGAAAAAACATACATGAAGTAGGCCCACAATGAAAAAATTTTTACTGGGAACCAACTGGAAAATGAATAAAACGCTCGCTGAGGCCAGCGCTTATACTGAAAAACTTTCAGACATCGTCGCGAAATATCCTCAGTTGGACATTTTCATCATTCCTCCCCATACCCACCTGTGGAAATTAAAAGAAATGATTGATGCCAAAAAAAGCCCCCTGAAACTGGGCGCTCAAAATATGCATTACGAGGATGCCGGCCAGTTTACCGGTGAAATCTCACCGGTGATGCTCGCCGAAATGAATCTGGATATTGTCGAGCTGGGCCACTGCGAGCGGCGTCAGTATTTTAACGAAACCGATGAAACCGTTAACTTAAAAGCCCTGGCGGCCCTGAAACACAACCTGCTGCCACTGATCTGTATTGGCGAAACGATGGATAACCGCAACTTTGGCGTCTCCAAAGAAATGCTGGCCAAACAGATGAAAATTGCCCTGAAAGGCATTTCGGCGGATCAGATCGGCAAGTTCTGGGTTGCCTATGAGCCTATCTGGGCCATCGGCGTCAACGGCATTCCCGCGGAAACCCCCTATGTCAATGAGATCCACGATTTTCTGCGCACGGTGCTGATCGAACTGTACGGTCCCGCTGGAAAAGATGTGCCGCTCTTGTTCGGCGGTAGTGTCAACATCAACAACGCCAGTGAATATGCCCAACTCGACAATGTCGACGGTCTGTTCGTCGGCCGCAGCGCCTGGGAAACCGATCTTTTTGAAGAGCTGATGGTGTCGGTCAGCGATGTGTTGCGCTAAACTTTTCATCAATAAATAGTATTTTTGGAGATACCCGAACGGGTATCTCTTTTTTATTGGCCCGCTCTGGCCATCAGCTCTTTTTGTATCGTTGTGACCAATTTAAACTTCCTGAAACGATTGGCCGATTCGGTCATCATGGCCGGACTCCGTTTATCCGAGGTTTTGTTTTTTCAGAAAATACTGGATTTTACAAATCATTCATGGTATATTTTAAATGCGACTAATGTTTGGCATTGACCCATCGCGGCGTAACACTTGAACTGGTCAAAGTCGGCATTGTTGCAATCGTTTACCAAATGCTGATGAAATAAAAGGAGAGTTTTTGATGAATCCAAGAGAAAACGTGATGGCCATCTATCGCGGCGAACAGCCGGATTACTATGGCGATTTGATGGCAGCGGTCGAATTTATTCCCGATCCCCTCTTCATTCAGGATGCCCTGCTGCCCCAGGACGGCAACGAATACCCTGATTCCTGGGGGACGGTTCGGGTTTTTCTGCCCGGCGCGCCGGGTCCCCATCCGCACATTACCCGAGACAACGTCGTCATTTCGGATATTGAAAAATGGCAGGAGCAACTGGTCGTCCCCGCGCTTGATAAGCTGGACTGGACTGCTGCCCGGGAAGTCGCCGCTCAGATCGATCGAACTGAAAAACTGGCCTGTTTTTTCTACCCCGGTGGCCTCTTTGAACGCAGCCATTTTCTACTGGGGATGGAAGATGCATTGATTGCTTATCTCGAGTATCCCGATGAGATGAAAGCCCTGCTTAGGGTGATTGCTGATCATAAAATGGCCTATATCCGCAAAGTGGCCGAAGAAACCCGGCCTGATATCATCTTTTATCACGACGACTGGGGCACCAAGCAGAACCTCTTTTTACCCCCAGCAGTCTGGCGGGAAATCATCAAACCGCTTCAGCAGGAAATTGCCGACACCATCCACGAATGCGGGATGCTCTACATGCACCATGCCGACTGTATTCTGGAGCCGATTGTTGCCGATCTGGTGGAGATTGGCGTCGATATCTGGCAGGGTGTTATTGCCCAGAACGATATCGTCAAAATCCAAGCCGTCACCGCGGGCCATCTGGCGATGGTCGGGGGCATTGATGGCCCAAAGATCGATGTCGAAAACATCAGCGAAGACCAGATCCGGGCGGAAGTGCGCCGGGCGGTTGACAGTTACTGTCCCGGCGGCCGTTTTTATCCGTCGATCCCCAATGGCATCTGCTTCCGGGAATGGAACAATGCCATCTTTATGGACGAATTGGCCAAATACGGCCGCGAATATGCCCTGAAGAATCCGGTCGCTTGACTACTCCACCGGAGCTTTCCAGGCAATGCCGTGATGACAAGCTTAAAGGCGCTGTGGGTGCTTAGTTTTTTCCCGAGTCGCTGATATCCATCAGCTCCTCGGGGAAGGCTGACCAGATCGTCTGACTGAGGAGATAGTCCTGCTGGTAGCGGATCACATAGGATTTAAGCACCGTAAGCGGTACGCTTAAGGGGATTTTGCCGCTGCGGTATTTTTCAAAACTGTCCAGAACAAAGCTCTTTTCGCCGCTTGAAAGAGAATCTGAAAAATAGCCGAAGATGTGCATCATCGCATTGATATAGTTGCTGTAACGGGGGATTTTGGCCAGCGCCATCCCCAGATGAGCCTTATAGGCGGCGATCACCGCTGCAACCGGTAATTTGTCATGGTTGGCAACGATCTGTCCCAATACCTTCTGTTCTTTCTGACTGTAAGCCATCAGCAGATATTTATTCCGGGCCTGAAAATCGACCAGCGCCGCCATGGTCGCCGTTTGTTCAACCTGGCGAAAACGACAATGGCTATACAGTTTGGTCAGAAAATGCTCGCGGATTCTGAAATTGGTCAGGCGGCCTTCTTCTTCGATGGCGGCCTCCGGATAACGCTGATAGACCTGTCCGGCAAAAATACCCTGCCCCTTGACTGACCCGGCAACCTTGGTTTTGCCGAGATAAACCTTGACATCCTTGGTGCCGCAGGACGGCGAGCGGCCCTTTAAAATAAAGCCATCGACGGCGGGCAGGCTGTCAAAATACTTTTGGCTAAAATCAATCATCGCTTCGGTGTAGTCAGACGCGCTGGCGGGCTGATACAAGCGCGTGGCACCATCCTCCTGCACCAGTCGAATCGGATTGCGGGGCACGCCGAGACCAATTTCCACCTCGGCACAAACCGGGTAATACACGACATAATCTTTGAGTTTTTCGACAAACTTATCGGGCAGGGTCTGGCCATTATAGCGACAGGCCGCAAAACCCATGCATTTACTGACAACCACCCGGGGTCTTAATTCGTTTTCCATCTCTGCCTCCTGATTGTGTTGATACCCTCTTTCTTACCCCGCCGGGGTAAGGTTCAATCAGACTTGCCCGAGCTGTCGAGATCTGAGCACAAGTTTTGCCGCTTTCCACGCGTGAATCCGGGTGGTGTCATAATATTATTGGCGGCGCTGCGCTCGTTTGAAAAATATTCAACGTGATATTTAATAATGGGGATCTTGAGCAGTTCAAGCCACCCCTGATACACCCCATCGATAAAAGCCGGGCGCCACTCGGCGCGCTGTCCAATCAGTGGACAGGCATGAAGCTGCTCTTTTTCAATCACCAGCGAGAAGACGCCCTTTTCGAGATGGGGTTCAAAGGGGTAGGTCCGGCATTGAATCGGACGATGGGCTCGCAGACAACCTTCGGGCTGATGGCAATAGATATAATAGGCTTTCTTGATTTTGGGGGGCAGATTGTAGTGCCGCTGACTGTGCAGCTCGTAATCGGTCACGACCTCACGTTGCATATATTCATACTCCAGCGGCAATAAGTACATGCCCAGTCGCTGACCGTTGCCGTCAAGCCGACGGCAACAATGATAGCCGCAGCGTTCCCCACAATTACCATTGATGATCGCTTCATCCATCAACTGATAGGCTTTTTCAAAAATGGCCTGATAGTCGATGCGCAATGCTTTTTTATTTTTATCGGTCACGTGTGCTCCTCTTTTTAGCTGTTTTCTAAATCAGTCAAAATAAATGCTGCCGCCGATGAATTCACGCAGGATTGAATTAAAGGGGACTTTCTCGGTGTTCATTGGCTCGCAGAAGGATAGAATATTAAGCAGGCGGTCTCTGGTCTTGGCATAGGGGCTGTGATCTTCGATTTTATTCAGGGAGGCTTCGGCAAATGTTCGCATCGCATTTAATTCGTAGAGCAGGCTCGTATTGAACATCACGTCCGATTCTTCCTGGAATTTAAAGACGTTTTTATATTCCCCGCGGCGGACATTTTCCCACTGATCGAGCGTATCCTCGGGATGGGTCCCGCGGAATTGGTCGCCTCTGACGAGGCGTCGAAGCAGCCGCACTTCCGAACTCGGCACCCGGTTTTCCAGATTGAAATTCAGTTGAAACAGTGAGCTGAGGTAGACTTTAAACAGCATTTTCCGGTTGATCCCGGTAAATAACGCCGGATTCAGGGCGTGAATCCCTTCGACCACCAGTATTTCATCGGGTCCCACTTGCAGGCGCCGTGTTTGGGCCAGGCGCCGGCCGGTTTTAAAATCATAAATCGGGGTTTCAATGGCTTTGCCGTCGATCAATTCTTTGAGCTGGCGCTGCAAAAAGGGCAGATCCAATGCTTCCAGGCAATCGAAATCCGGCTTGCCGTCTTCATCCAGCGGCGTTTTTTCCTGATTGACAAAATAATCATCCATCGACAGCGTAACCGTCTTTAATCCGTTGACACTGAGTTGCGTGGATAACCGTTGGGCGAAGGTCGTCTTCCCGGAAGAGGATGGTCCCGAAATCAGAAGGACCCGCAGGGCCCGCTGCTGCAGAATCATCACGGCAATATCCGCGATCTCCTTTTCATGCAGGGCTTCGGCCATGCCCAGCAACTTCAGGCTGGCACTGCTTGTGACAAAGTCGTTGACATCATTGAGCAACTCGATATTGATATTTTTCAGCCACTTTTGGGTCTTATCGTACATGGCTGAGAGTTTATCCGGCGGGATCAACGGGGTGAAGCAATCGCGGTCATCGTCGCCAAAGTCGACAATAAAACCCCCGTCATAAGGAATCACGCAGAACGGATCGATATTTTTGACGTTTGTTTCGCAGGGATAAATCATTTTAACCACCGCACCATCGACCTGATAAAAATAGTAGCCACCTTCATGCTTTAAGAAGTCAATCTCGGGATTGCTCAAAATCCATTCTTTGAGTTTCGTTTCGATCTGATGGACTTCTCTGATTGAAATGGCCGAATCGGCAAACCGGCAAAAAACGCCCTCCATAATTGAATAGGCGGTTTTTAAGGCTTCTTGCGGAAAAAGCTGCCGGATGACAATGATCAGTCCCAGCTTACACGTCTGGCGGCTTTGAATCAGATGGGTTTCTCGCATAATAACACCTGCTTTCGTTTTATTTTGGGGGTCAAAGAAAGGATAACGGAGATAACAACGGTGACGTTTCGTTGGTTTGCACCTTTACGGCCGGTACTGTCACGATAACGGTCTGACCGGTTCATTTTACTTCCCTTCGACAAAATCAACTCGGCTTTTGTTGCTGCTCGTGCTGCGCAAATTGTTGATTTTATCGCTTATGATAGCGATTGTATCACTGATCACGAAAAAAACAAACCCGAAAATAATAATTTTCTGTTCACATCCCCAAAAGGGTTGACAGATGTAAATAGGTAATGTATTATCTAAATAGGTAATGCATTACTTAATTGGACTGTTGGAGGTATTATGGACCCGATTGATACAATGCCCGATCAAAAATTCATCTTTGGCGGTGTTCAGATTGTTGCCAATCAGATGGATACTCTACTGGAGCGGGAACTGAAAGAACACCATTTAACCACCAAGCAATGGCTGCTGACGATTGTGGTGGCCAATACTTTTGATCACAACCCGACCATCAAGGAAGTGGCCAAAAGCATGGGCAGTTCCCACCAGAATATCAAACAGGTGGCCCTGAAGCTCGCCCAAAAGGGTTTCGTCGTGCTGGAAAAAGATCCCCAGGATGCCCGGATTACCCGGATTAAACTGACCGATGCGGTTGCGTCTTTTGGTGAAGCCAGTCAGGCGAAGTCCGTGATTTTCACAGAAAAATTATTTTCCGGCATCACGGCCAAGGAAATGGCCTTGACCCGGTCAGCCCTGGAAAAAATGCTGACCAACTTAAAAAAAATGGATCAGGAATCAAAATAAAGGAGTCGCACCAATGAAAAAAGTAGTGATTGTTATGCTCAGTCTTCTCGGCGTCCTGGTACTTCTCGGCGCCGGTGGCGTTTTATACATCACGAGCGGCCTGGAAGCCGGAGAAAACCTGGCGATTAATCCCGTCGATTTAACTGACATTGAAGACGGCACCTATACCGGTGTTTACCGGGCGGGGCGCTGGAGCAATGAGCTCACCGTCGACGTGGCCGACCATCAGATTACTAGCATTGCGGTGGTTAAAACGGTCACCTTTGAAAAACCGGAGGTGACCAGTGCCATGATCAACGCGGTTATCGAAAAGCAGAACACCGCCGTCGATACCGTTTCCGGCGCCACGGTAACCAGCAAAGCCTATCTCAAATCGATTGAAAACGCCTTGACGCAATGATTCGGGTAATTAAAAGAAAGGAAACACTATGAAAACGCTGATAATTTATGCCAGTACCTATGGTTATACCCGGGATTGTGTACACAGTTTAAAACAACAGTTAAACGGCGAGACCCGTATCGTTGATATCAACAAGGAGGCCGTCCCGGCGCTTACTGATTTTGATACCATTTTAATTGGGGGGTCCATCTATATCGGTCAGATTCAGAAAAAAATCAAAAAATACTGTCTTGCCCATGTCGATGCCCTGAAAAATAAAAACCTCGGCTTCTTCATCGCCTGCGGATCGGCTGAGACCATCGCGACGTACTTCAAAAATTCTTTTCCTGAACCGCTACTTGAAAAAGCCCTTTTTACCGAAAATGTGGGTGGCGAAATGCGCCCCGATAAAATGAACTTTTTTCACCGGTTCATTACCAAGATGATTGATAAATCGGCGGACAAACAAGCTGCGCCAGCGATGAAACCCTTACCGGAAAACGTCGTGAAAATGGCCAACGCGATTAATCAGCTCCGTTAAGGTGCCGCTCACCGGGCCGCCCTCTTTTTTATCCATGTCTGACAAGGCGTTCCCGGTTCGCGAAACGGCTACTTCATTTATTCTACCATTTCATCCCGGCTGCTTTTACGACAGCCCTCACTTTAACACGACACAGTTGCGGCCCTTTTGTTTCGCTTCGTAAAGGGCTTTATCCGCCCGGTCAATAAAAGCTTCCGGCGACTCTCCCTTTTTATAGGTGGCTACGCCAAAACTGGCCGTCTGTCTGAGGCCCTGGCTAAACGGCGTCGCTTCGACAACCACCCGTAACCGTTCGGCCGCATTTTTTGCCTCTTGCGCATCAGTTTGTGGCATAATCACCAGAAATTCCTCGCCGCCCCAACGACAAAGCACATCAACGGCTCTGATTTCCCGGGTCAGTGCCTTTACCAGCTGAATCAGAACCGCATCGCCAACATTGTGGCCGTAGGTATCGTTGATCTGTTTAAAGAAATCGATGTCCAGCATAATAATGGCGCATTCCTGATCATACCGATTACAGCGGGCGATTTCACTTTGCAACATTTCATGGCCTTTTAAGCGATTGTAGGCCTGGGTCAGATAATCCCGCTCAGCCAGCCGTCTGGCGTCCTGGTTGGCCTGCTCCAATTCCGCGGTGACCACCTTAATAAAATTAACGAGTTGCGAAATAATGCGATTATTCTGGCGGTTAAAGGGATCGACCATGGCTTCAGCGCTCGACTTTTGACGTCCATTTTCAGATGCTTGGCGGCCCCCTGCCACGGTGCCCCCGCAAAAAAAATTGACCAGTTGGGCAATTAGCCGATTATCCCGGCGGTTAAAGGTTTTTTTTGTTTGTGCTGCCGCCGGCCCTTTTTCAAGAACCGCTTCAGACGATTGGCCCGCCGCTTCTTTCATACTCACTGTCACCATGGTAGCATTAAGCAACATCACCGTTTCTTCATCGGAGTAAATCTCGCCATGGGTATAAAACCCGGCGGACGGGGCAATCGTTTGAAACGCCTTCGTTTCCAGTTCCACCTCATTCTGCAGCAGAAAGCGACGACAGGTACAGGAGTAGATAAATATCCCTTGCGGATGAAAAGCCCGAACCCGATCCTGAATATCCCTGGCATTTTTAATGATCACCGCCGGATTCCCATAGCCAATCCGGGCCGATTCGCCCTGTTTGATATCGGCAATAAATTTGATGTCGTGATGATTCTTGACTTCATTCGGCGTTTTGGCATAGACAATCCCGTTTCTTTCGACCAGCAGGGGAAACTCCAGCACATTCAAAAAAAAGTTTTCATCATCTTCAATATTCAGATACCGATGATACACCTCAAAAGCCGGTTGATCATCAATGGTTTTTAACCACAAGCCCTCGGTTTCGGTGAGGGTCAGTTCTTTACTCAGTGGTTCCCATCCTAAATACGTATGCACCACAATCTCAATGTCATCACCCAAAAAAACCACCGCCACGACCCCGCTTGACGCGCATTGCTGATTCAAGGTGACGATTGGTTTCTGCTCGCCTTCGTAAACGCCGGCACCGGCGCCAAAGACCGGATAGGTTTTGCTTCGGCCCGCCGAAAAACCTTTGAGAAAATGAGACGCATCGATTGACGACGAGGTTGCCAACAGCAAAACGCCGGCAATCTGCTGACAGCTGCTTTCAATTTTTTGTGACAAGCTTTTTCCGACCACGGCTTCATCCTGGTTTTCGGCGTCGACTAAAAAACCCTGTACGTGGGTCTTTTCAAAAAATACCAGGGAAATGACGGAGCTGTGCGTGAGTAACCGCCCCTCGCCAATTTCGCCCATGGTCGAGCTCCCGACAATCACCGCCAGCGGGGCAACCACCCGAATCGCCGCTTCGATTTCTCTAAACCATTGGGGATCACTCCGGGCTGAAAATATTTGGACGAACACGGACAACGCACGCTTTGTCTGGTTCTTTATTTCTTCTGTTTGAAGCCATTTCTTTAGTGTTTCAATCTGATTGATCGAAATGATTTTGCTAATCATTATTAACATTCTCTTTTCTTGTTAATGCTGCTTTATTTTCTTGACACAATGCCGGTCTTTATGGTCGATCTGTTGTCAGCGTGTCTTTTGTCAGCAACACTTTTAATCCCGCGATGCTGCCCATAATAACTGACATGGCATAAAATATGTAAGTTTATCATATCAAAAGACGTGATCGTTTGCAATGCCTCGGAAATCGCCTGAGCATTTTCTGCATTGCCATGGATTTGGGGGACAAGACGATTATACTCATCTACCCGTGCTGGCACCAATGCTTAAATTAAGCGTGCCCTTATGGATTTGTTCTTAGGTTTTATTTATCCTAGAATGGATAACCATAAATTTTCCGACTCTACAACAAGTTCCGCTATCAGCTCGATGAATGGCTGATAATTCAGGGTTGTATGGGCCAGGTCAAGAACATCATAGTATCTTGCCCGCACCTCATTCTTGATAATTATTGGCGGGTATCCATTTTTCATCAACTCAAAATTAAGCAGCAATCTGGAGGTTCTGCCATTCCCATCAATGAATGGATGAATTTTTACAAACTCACCATGAATCAGGGCGGCTCTGACAACCGGATGAAATGCTTGCCATGCATGCTGATATTCCCCGATCAGCTTTTGCATTAAATCACCAATCTCATAGTGCTTCGGGGGGATGTGTTGGGCCCCGCTAATGACAACATTCTCGCTGCGGTATCGACCGGCATTTAAATTGTCGATTTCTTTTAGGATCAAGGCATGAATATTCCGGATATTCCATTCAGAAAGCGGTTCCTGATTCGAAATTAAATCTTCAACAAAAAGAATGGCTTCACGATGATTAATGGCTTCCAAATGTTCTACCATACTTTTTCCACCGATGGTAATTCCTTCAAGAACAACTTTGGTCTCTGTCAAAGTCAGCGTATTCCCTTCGATGGCATTACTGTGATAGGTCCATTCAACAATGAGTTTATCCTGCAACGAATTGGCAAGCCCCTGAGAAAAAGGCCGGTGGGCATCGATGGCTTTTTTAAGTGTATCAATCTCACTAAAATCATATGCCAGTCCCAGGTAGTGTTTCCTGCTTGTTTCCCTGGCATCCGCCGGTTTAGCCGCATCGGCAGGAATTGACCAATTTCGACCAATTTTTATCGCCCCTTCAATACGCCCCGCATTGCAAAGCACCCGTATCCGACGATCACTTATTTTCCATTTTTCACTCGCTTCTTTAGAACTCATATACTTCATAAAAAATCACCTCAGTAAGATATTATACCGATATCGGAACAATGTCAAGCTTGGTTGCTGGCTCCGAGGCTGAGCACCGGAGGCTATCAGAGGTTGTAAGACCGATTACGATTGTCTGTAAATAAAATGTTTTACGTTTTCCGGCAGTATTATTAAGTCGTCCACAAGATTTGTCGGATAAACCTTCACTTTTTTTAATTCGGACAAAGGAATCCAGCAAAAATCCAAATCTATTTTTTTGTTTTCCAGTTCGTCAATGACCTTAAACACACCCTCCAAGGGAATTTGGGTATCATCACGCAATGAAACATGATAATAGAGACTGATTTGATGACAGGCTTGTTTGCCCCAGGGGAAAAAATTTTCGCCCACAAAAAGCATTTTCTCAACTTGAATATCGGCATTGATTTCTTCCTTAAATTCCCGAATGAGGGCTTCCTGTGACGTCTCCCCCCTTCGCACATGGCCCCCGGGAATCGAGTAGCCATCGTCATTAGACGGTTTTTGCAAAAGTATCTTATGATCTCGTACAAGCACTCCGGCAATTCGATAGGAAAAAACAAATTCCTCGCTACGGTATAAAATATCATGATTCATATTAAACCTCTTCTCTTTCTTTGCAATATGCTTAAATTGCCTATTGCTTTTTTATCGCTATCCTTTTCTTTAAATACATTTGTCCAATCGTGCAAGCTGCCCCATTTCCGTAATTTCCCGCTGTTTCTTTTTCGTCAGTTTCATAAAAACCGTCTGATAAGCCAGTTGGATGCAGTCAATCAAAACCGGTTCCGGGACATCACCGGCAAGCAGAATTGAATTCCAATGTTGTTTATTCATATAGTAGCCGGGAATAATATCCGGATAACGGGAACGGAGCATTTCACCATCACCGATCGGCAACTTAAGGGTCAAGAGTGAGTCGCCGTTCTTGTTCTCACCGCGCATGGCAAACATCAACTCGCCGACAAAATATCGGACGGCATCCCATTCCGGCTTGTAGTCCCGGGCTGCTCCCGGTAGCTCTAAAGCTGTTTGTTCAATCAACTGATCCCATTTTTCACAAGGTTTCATTTCTATCTCCTATTTTCTTTGTAAATTGGCGTCCGGCACAGACCTCAGATACAATACTATTCTTGGGCTTAAGTTAAGTGGTGCCTGGCACCGGGCTCTCCTGGCCCCATGCAAAAGTGTCAACATCCACAAGACCTGTTAAAAATTGGTAAAAAAATAGAGCGACATCATCGTTTCCGACAATACCACTCCGCAAAAATGACTAATCATTTTTTCTATGTGCTAATATCCTAAACGATTGGATACCAATTGTCAATATCAAGTGCCATATCCTTTGAAAACTCCGCTTGCCACCGGCACATGTCCAATAATTTCAGTGCTGGATATTCGAAGCCAGACCGTTTAAAATCTTTTCGCAGCTATTCCCCAGAACGGTTCACACCTTCCGCCCCTTAAGTAACCGGCTAGCGCGTGCTCCAGTTTTGCAGTTCCACGATGTTGCCTTCCGGATCAGTGGCATAAACAAAGGTGGCCACCACCTGATTGGGGTAGTCGGCGACAATCCGCTCGCCAATCTGACCACCCCCGGCCGCCCGCACTTTTTTGAGCACTCCATCGAGATCGTCGACCTCAAAGGCCAGATGCCCCAAACCCGTCCGATTAATTTGTGGTAATCCCCCGTCGACCCAATCGTTGTAGGAAAATATTTCCAGCGTCGGCAAGCTGTTTTCATAGCCCGGTAAACAAAGATGCTCGCCCCGGATATGCGCCCCCCTGATCCCCGTCAGCTGATCGATCCAGTCTCCCTGCAGATCTCGTTTTGGCGGGACGGGCACGCATTCAAAAACTTCCTGGTAAAACCGCGACAGCTTTTCCCAGTCTCTGGCAATAATATTGGTATGGGTAAATTTTATCTTCATGATTCTCCTTCGTCACGACGATACGGTAAAACGCCGCTTCGTCGCCGGGCCGCTTAAACAACGGCTGCTTAAAAAACATCCGGCCGCCTGCGTGCACATCAGCATTCAGTCCGGCAAGACCAGGGAATCGATCTGCTCATCAATCACATTTTTTGCGGCACAGTGGCCCATTTTTCCGCCAATCAGCGCATAGGTCGCGATGACTTGGCCATTTCTCTGTTTAACCATCGCAGCCAGATCCTGATGAACCTTGTCGCTGTTTCGCAGGTCGGCAAATTGCTGAAAGGTGATGATGGTGACCCGTTTGCCTGAAAAATCGGCCTTCTGCAAAAAGGCATTCATGGCGGGTACGGCATTGCTGGCCCAAATCGGCTGCATTAAATAGACCTCCCTTGCCCCCGCGATTTCCTGCCAGGGATCGCCCTGCAGTTTTGATCCTTTTTTCAAAAGCGCCTGCACAAAGTTTCCTTTTTTTTGTTCCCGCAGTTCAACAATCCGACCGCCGAGGCGTTCATTTAAGCGCTTTGCCCCAGCTCTGGTATTTCCCTCTTTTGAAAAATAAACGATGACTGGATGATTCGCGTTTGCCATATCGTTCCTCCTTTTTGATCGACTTCATTTTCTTTAACTACATGATTGATCTGTCGACTGCTTATCTGAGCCGGGTACCGAGACCGTCCCAGAGATGCGTCGGCTTTACCCTTCTTGTTTGATCAGGCCGCCGCTAAAAAAGTCGCCAAGCAGGGGATTTAACAGTGCGGGCATGCGCAGGGGAAAATCATGCCGGCCACCCTTTAAAAAAAGGGTCTGACAATTCGGATTGCGGCTGCCCAGCTCAACAACCGAATTTTTAATCTCGCTGAATTCTTTTTCGCCACAAACTGCCAGCATGGGAATTTTCACCTTGGCATAATTTGGTTGTTCATCCAGAAAAATTCGCGCCTTAAACCAGGCCACATACTGTTCGGGGGCGATTTTTTTGGAGTAGTCAACCAGAAAATCCGCCTGCCCCTTGGACAAATGCCAATATTTTGCCTGCAGTCGCAGCAGTCCAGACAGTCTGGAAGTCCGTTGTGTCCAGATCGCCAACCGCACAAAGCGATCAATGGATTTTGGGGTGGCACACACCCAGGGACTTAAAAACACGGCCCGCTCAAAAAGCTCCGGATGCTGCGATACCAGCGCCACGGCCAGTTCACCGCCCAGCGAGTGACCAACCAGCATCACCGGTGCTTTATTTAAAGATCGGATTAAATCGACTAAGGCCGCAATGGTCTTTTGCGGTTCATAGCTTTCTTTGACTTCCCGCCCCGATCCATAAAGATGGGGAACCACCAGATGATAGTCCTGTTTAAAAAGATACTGGTTACTGAAGGTATCGGTCAGGGCTGCCCCATGCAGAAATACAATGGTTGCTTTTTCGCGGTTGCCATATTCATCAAAATACATTTGCTTGCTCCTTAAGTTAAGTGGTTGCTGGCACTGTGGCTGTAAGTTAAGTGTGCCTGGCACTGGGGCACTAGTTGGTGACAGGTACTGAGGTACTCTGCCCAGTACCGTGGCTTACTTTTTTCGGTTGACAAATACTTTTCCAACCGGCAGAATAGTAGCGTATCGTACGATTAATGGATCAGACTGGCCCCTCGCCATTGTTGCTTCGATCTTTCTCAAACATCGTCAAAAAAAGAGGTGAATACAATGAAAAAAGCGCTCTCCCAAGATGAACTCGCCAGCATTCAGGAGCTTGTCGGACCGATTTCTGAAACCGATTTGAAATATGTTGATGCCTTCGTATCCGAGAAGCTGGGTATTTTCATCCCCAGCGTCGGCTTTTGTCAATACGCCATCCGGGCTGGACATACCCATCCCGGCTACTCTTTTGTGGTTTTTTTTACAGAAGAACAGCATTTTCTGGAAAAAACCATCCCGCTGCCAGAAGGACATTATCTTGGTGCTATTTTATCGCCGGATCTACCCCATGAGGAGGAAGAAACAGATACTTTCACCCGTTATGCCGCCCTGTTTATCGAGCCGGAATTGTTTGAACGACTGCGCCATCACTATCTCCCTACGGAACCGGCTCAACCCTATTTCTGGCAGCAATTCCCGGTGGCACCGGATACCATGACCGATATCAAACGGTTCATCGATGAATGCGACCATGCTGTCCGGGGCACCCGCCCCTTTTGCAATGCCCTCGCTGAGTTAATTACTCATGGCCTGCTGCGGGGCTTATATCCCAATGGGAATGCCGAGCAACCGGTCACAACCAAGCTGGACGTGGCGGCAGTCATCGATTATATGGAGAATCATTTTAGTGATAAACTGACGGTTGCGGCTCTGGCTCGAAAAATGGGGCTCTCTCCCTCCCAGTTTACCCGGCGCTTTAAACAGGAAACGGGTTCGTCACCAATCGACTATTTTCTGGAACTACGGATCAAGAAGGCTCAGAAGCTTTTACACAGCGCCTCAAAAACCATGACTGAAATTGCCCATGATTGTGGCTTTAGCAGCACGGCCCATTTTTCGGCCACTTTTAAAAAACACACCAAACTCAGTCCCCGCGACTACCAGCAGCTTTATTAAAAATCATGACAGCAGGATCTTGTAAAACGATGCGCTTATTTTGAAAGCAATCACCTTGAATTACCGCTATAGTATTGATTAAGAAATTAAAACAATTATGATGAGGTGATTAACATGAACAAACAGGAAATGTTAGCGTTAATGAACGCCAACCCGGCCTTTTATCTGGCCACCATGGACGGCGATCAACCCCGGGTCCGGGGGATGCTGCTTTATAAGGCCGATGAAAATGGGATTATCTTTCATTCCGGCACCATGAAAGATGTCTATACCCAGATCAGAAACAACCCCAGAGTTGAATGCTGTTTTAATGATTTTGAAACTGGCTGCCAGTTGCGGGTCCGGGGACAGCTAGAAATTGTCAACGACAATGCCCTGAAAGACGAAATCGCCAGTCATCCCAGCCGGTCTTTTTTAAAACCCTGGAAAGAAAGCGGTGAACTGTCAGATTTTTATCAGACCTTTGCCGTTTTCAAAATGACCGATGGGGTTGGTGTGACCTGGACCATGGATACGAATTTTGCCCCGAAAGTCGATGTTGCCTTATAAAAGAGCATCACAAAGCTGATCATGTTGGATCTTTTTTAGTCGGGTGATAAACCCGGCTTTTTTTGTGTGGCCTGAATACCCCGCCAGTTTATTGTATCGGTTCGGAAAAACGAAACCGCTTTTACCTGGTTATCCAGATCTATTGGTGTCGGGCACCATTCGCATGCCTAAACGAGCGGGAGTCGCCGTTTCTTCCGATTGCTGCAAAAATTTCTTTACGCGACAACGTTTTATCTTGAAGCGATTTCAAAACGTCGATCTGGGTGCCGGTTAAATCGACTTGGTGCTTTGCTTGGTGCTTTACTTGGTGCTTATCCTGTTCGACGATGGTATCTAAAACAGCAGATAGCGTGAATTCGATAAACACGCCGGAATCATTCGATTTTCTTGCCGCTTCGATTGCATCCTCTCCTTTCTGTTTGGTTTTCACCAACGCTTAAGTTAAGTGTGCCTTTATGGATTTGTTTTTAGGTTCTATTTATCCTAGAATTGTAGTGCAATGGAAACAAACCAGGAGGTGCTGATCATGCAGATTAATACCAAAAATTTGGTCTCCATTACCGAAGCCAGCCAGAATTTTCCAAGGTTGCCCGACTTGTGGATGAAAACGGTGCGGCCATCATTCTGAAAAATAATCCACCCCGATTTATCCTGTTTGAGTTTAATCAATTACAGGAAGAAGCTGCCCTCTCAAATAAATCAGTTTCTCGCGATAATTTTTATTTTTTAATGGCAACTGGTAGTATTTTAACTCGGGAAGTAAGTAATGGTAGAAATCTGACCCCGCCAGAATGATAAACTCATCCACTTCAAGGTCAAATTCTTTTTTCATTTGTGTTATCACCGACATGCCAAAATTTCTTTTTAACGTATCCGATTTTCCATATAAGGTTCTTTCATATGGCTCGATAATGATGTCTTCGGGAAGGAGACCATATTGGGTTGACAGAATATAAATTTGATCCGCCGTTTGGGAAGCATACGCATAGGATAATCTAAAAAGTTCGCTGGGTGAAAACATTTCTTTGCCGGGACAAGGATAATTCATTTTGTTTTTAGCACAGGAAACTAAAGCTATTTTCATCGTCTTCTCCTTCTATTTTTCTACCATTTCATTTGAAAACTCTGCTTGCCACAGGCACATGTCCAATAATTTCATTGCTGGATATTCGAATCCAGACCGTTCAAAATCTTTTCGCAGGCATTCCCCAGAGAGGTTCATACCCTCCTCCCTTTGAATGACCGGCTAGCGCGTGCTCCAGTTTTGCAGTTCCACAATGTTGCCTTCCGGATCAGTGGCATAAACAAAGGTGGCCCCCACCTGGGTATTGGGGTCTTTGCTGCTCCTGGCCGAGAGCAGGGCAATGTCCATGAAATACTGTTCCCAGGATATAATCATGACGTTTCATAACATTCTCCAATTTTTTCTTTCATTCTACCATAATTTAATTGAAATGAGGATACTGATTCGGTAAAATAGATCAATACGTCAAAAACTTTCAATAACACAAAGGGCTTCTGCTGTCACAACAGGATTCATGATATGCCATCATCCTGAATAGTGGTGCCGCTTTGAAGCCTTAAGAATAGAAGGAGGGCCTGCGATGCTCTTACTGGATACCCGCCTGCTGATTGTGACGATCCTGTTTTTTGGGGTCATTTTTGTAGATTATCTCCGGAATAAAAAACTGCCCCTGCTGTCCAATAAAATTTTTTCCGGAATGCTGTACCTGACAGCGGTAAACCTTGTTTTCAATGTCTTGAAAATCTACTCCATTGTCCATGTGGATCAGGTGACCCCGGCGATGATCCGTTTCTGCAACCAGGTTTTTTACATCACCCTGATTCTGGTGGTGGTGACCCTGTACTGGTACGTGGAAATCCTCGGGAATCAGCAGAAGCGGGCCAAGAGCCAGAAGATTATCAAACGGATGCTGCCTTTTTGTCTGTCGGTGCTGATGATCCTTTTCGGCAGTCTGGAATATTATGCCGATAATAATCAGCTCTATGCCAGCGGCACCATGGCCACTACCTTTGAACTGACAATCCTGTTTTACGCCCTGCTGATCATCCGCAGTACCTACCGCTTAAAGGATACCATTGCCAAGGACAACCGCCTGGCGATTCAGGGGGGAATGGTGCTTCTGATCGCTTCGTCAGTGGTGCAGTTTTTCAACCTTGGCCTGATGCTGTCCAGTGTCGCTATCACCCTGGTGATTCTCTTTATTTACCTGTCCTTTGAAAACCCCAAGGAATACCTGGACGAGGTCATCGGCAGCTTTAATAAACGGGCTTTTCATCTGATCCTGGATGAAAAAAAAGAAGCGGACAAGCCGCTTATCCTGATCAGTGTGGTCATTGATGATCTAAACCGGATTCAGGCCATGGTCGGTCATGACAATACCAACCACGTCCTTGGTGTGATCGGCTCGAAAATGAACGAAACCTTTCTGAGCATCAACCCGTTTCTGGACAAATGTGTCGAACCCCATGTTAAACTGAGTCGGCGGCAGCGGCGGAAAATGGCCGATCATGGCTTTTTAGCCAGTGTTTATCACACCCGCAGCAACGTCATGACCCATCTCACCGAGCTGCCCCTGACCTGCATTGAGGATCAGCTTGCTCGACTCTCTGAGGTCATCCGGGAGCCGATCACCTTTGACGGCTATACCGTGGCGGTGAAGGCGCACATTGATGTGATCTTCACGGCGGTTTACCGGGAGCAGGAGTCCTGTGATGAAGTCTATGATATGATGAATTACATGGCCACCCGCAACCAGGCCACCCGGGAAAATAATGTCCATTTTCTCGATGAGGACGTCATGGCTCAGAAACAACGCTATGACACCATTGAAGCGATTCTGCGAAAGGCTGTGGAAACCAAAGGATTCTTCATTGTCTATCAGCCGATTTTTCATGCCGATACCCGCCGCTTTCAGTCGGCGGAAGCCCTGGTACGGCTTTCGGATACGGAAACCATCGGCTTTATCTCTCCTGAGGAATTCATCCCCATTGCCGAGAAAAAAGGGTTAATCATGGAGCTGGGAGCCATTGTCTTTGAAAAGGTCTGTGCCTTTGCCAGAAAAGAAGCCCTGCCGGAGCGGGGCATTGAATACATTGAAGTGAACCTGTCGGGAATTCAATGTGTCCATCCCGATCTGCCCACCCAGCTGACGGAGATCATGAAAAAATACGATATTGCCCCCGGCTTTATCAATCTGGAAATCACCGAAACCGCCTTGGTGGAGTCGGGGGAAATACTCCAGGAAAACATGAAGCGTCTGCGCAACATGGGCTGCAGCTTTTCCATGGATGACTTCGGCACCGGCTATTCCAATCTGTCCCGGATGGCGGAAGTGGTTTACGACCTGGTGAAGCTCGACAAAAGCCTGATCTGGCCCTGCTTTAATGATGACAATCCCAAGGCCAACGCCATTCTTGAAAGTGTCATCCACATGCTCTCCCAGCTGAAGGTGAACATCGTGGCAGAAGGGGTGGAAACCGCAGAAATGGCTGATTATTTAAACAACCAGGGGGTCACCCATCTCCAGGGCTATTATTATTCCAAACCCATTGATGAAGACGCCTATCTGAATTTTTTAAGGGCAGCGTCCGGGACGTTTGATCCAATCGAGCAAGTATTCGAAACGAACCGGAATTCTACCGGTATTTAAAACAAAGGCTGCCGGTACCGTAACCCCAGTTCCAACACTCGCTACATCATGTGCACAAGACATCCGTTCCCTTGCGCTCTCCCCAATAAGTTAAGTCAACAAGTTAAGTGACAGGCTCCCGCCCCCTGCTGGAGCCCTCTTGTTTATGAATCCGATTGTTGATATCTGCAGTGTCAAGTTAAGTGCTCCTGACTACCAACTGACAAAACACCCCTGGCAGATTATCTGACAGGGGCTCATTTTAATTAAATAAAGTACTTTTCAATAGTGACCAGGTTGTCACAGTCCCAGATTTCATCAATGATCATTTCCAGCGTGATGACATCCAGTTGGCCAATTTTCTCCCGATAGTCAGCTGGCAGAACCCCGAACTTTTTCGTTAACAGCTTCATCACTGTTTTTACCAGGGCTTTCGTTTCACCTTTTTCAATTCCTTTTTCAATTCCTTCTTCCCGCCCTTGTTCGATACCGTCTTCATAACCTTCTTTTCTTAACACTTCAGCCAATGTCATGGTCATTTCACTTCCTTTCGGATAATTTATCTCGATTTGATTCATCATTTTTTCCAGTTCGTTTTTTGTCAGCTGGGGTCCAGCGTTAAACACATAGCGCATAAACGTCTCAAAATACTCAATTCCGGTTTCCTGATCTTCCAGTTCATCCAGAGCCAGCGCGGCATTATAAACGACTTTTAAAAGCTCATCATTGTTATTCTTAAAAATATCCCGGAAAACCGACAATAAGATCCGCAACCGGGCTTCGCCCTTTATTTCTTCATCGGAAAAGGTTGAGAGATCGTAGAGCAGATAGTGATAATTGGGAATGAATCGTCGCACCTCCTCGGGGAGTTCGTCATAGCCTCTGATCATCTCACCCAAACTGGTTTTGATTTTCCAGCGATCCTTGCCATGATAGACCACCAGTGGGATCACCACCGGGATTTTCTGATCAAGTTCCTTTTTTATTTTTTGCTCCCAGATACGTACCATATAGTTCAGCAGCTGAAAGGCCACACCCTTGCTGGGATAACTTTTATGTTCAAAGAGAAAGTATACATAGCCTTCCTGTTTGTTGATGGCAACTTGAAACAGCATATCGGAAAAGACTTCCTGGAGATCTTCGTTGATAAAACTGTCTTTTTGAATTTCCAGGGTCTGCAGGTCGACGATTTTCAACACCGGTTCCGGCAGATAGTTCTGCATAAAATCTCTGGCGACTTCCAGATTGGAAAAGGTTTCCTTAAAAAACTTATCATGGGGATTTTGCACTTTCATGGGATCACCTGCCTTTGGTCACATTATACTTGATTGACCTTTAAAGCGCTATTAAAAAGAACATCCTTCATCCTGATTTTGCCGGAAATTGCTTGCCTATTTTTATTATTGATCATGTCTGACGCTATCCAGTGGATCTTGTTTCAAAAAGTATAAGTTGGTGTCAGGCACGACTTCTGTCAGGCACGACTTCTGTCCTTTGGCTGCCGGATTGCTGTCGCGAGCGCAGGGGGCGGCCAAAGCCGTCGTGGTAATGGACTCGGACAGCAAAGGGGGTATAAGTTTATATAAGTTGGTGTCAGGCACGACTTCTGCCAATTTCCTGAATCGCTTCTTCTTCCATCGGAATTCCTCTGACGGTGGTGTCCATGTCCAGCGTACTCCGTCCTTCCACGCCAATCATCGATGAAATCAGGAGGCCGCCTTTTAAAATAAAATTATCTTGATATCGGGATAACGACAATCGCTCAAGAATGCGTTCAAACAGAAACATCTGCAACACTTCCTGGGGTTTCAACTGCTTCTCTTTGGCAATATTTCGAATGGCACCTTTTAACTGCTCTGGTGTTTTCAATCGCATTTCTCCTAACTCAACACTTCCATATAGGTTCGGATTTTTTCTTCAATGCCAAATTTCTTTCCGTAGTTCAGTAATTTTCTGGCATTATTTTCTAATTTGAAATATTCCTGAATCGCCTGGATATAAAGCTGCATATCCATCGCCTGCTTGTCACGAATCAAATCACAGATACAGCGTTCTTTATCATACACCCTTAGCTGCGCACCCATTGGTGACTTAATCGTCATTATTCCTAAGTCCCAGCGTTCTTTACTGACATAATGAAAACGAATTGCGGGATGATCTTTTTTTATCCGCGATACATTATCGCCTTGGGGTACGGTCACATCAATGGTATGGGGCACCCGATCCGACATGCCATGCAAATACAAGGCTGTTCCATAAGAAAAAACAATCCTCTCACTTCTTAATTGGATCAGTTTGTATTCGTCAACTAACATATTTGACAGGGAATAAATACCCTGGGATTCTTTGACCAAAAACCCCTGTTCTACCAATGTCTTAATCCGTGTTCGGCTAATCCCTGCTGCTTCAATCTGTTTTGTCGTAATAATCCCATCCGAATTTTCGGCCATGTCTCTGATTGTTTGAAATGCCGTATTCATAAAAACACCACACTTTCTTTTTTACATTTGTACTTTAATTATAATTTTTTAAAGAACATTTGTAAAGATTGTTCGAAACAGATTATCTTGCCTCAAGTTTTTTAATTGTTTCTGTGGCCATTACCACGGTCGGCAACAGGGTGGCTAGCAGCGCCCACCGGCTGGACGGGTTTGCGGCCGACGGGGCCGCAGTTGCCAGGCCAGTACGCCAATGATGATGGATAACGGAATAATCCGGATCATGGGTTTATACCTCCTTTGAATATGCTTCTTACGCAATCTTCTGATAGGAACTTTACCGGTTTTCCGGTTTCCAGAAGAAGCAGGGATCGACGATGACGCCATTGCCAAACAGATTCTTAAAAAACATCCGACCCCCTTTGCGGAATTGGCCAAATGAAGCGGTTATCCCTTTTAAGGTGTTGCGTCTTCACACCATGCTGATTAACGAAACTGGCGGCAGTGATGATCTCCGGGATGAAGGGCTGCTGGATTCTGCGCTTCATGGCTGACTTATACCGAATAAGTTTATAAATTGGTGTCGGGCACCATTCCATTCACTATCCCTTGGGCGATATAATCGGGTCAGGTACCAACATCTTTCATATCCTCGCCAAGGCGTATTTGCCTATTTCGTGATTAAGCAACTTCATAATCGTCAGCTCATCCACTGCGTCGGTCAGTGCATTATGGAGCTCGCGGTATTGCCGTTGCTTGCTTAACATCCGGTAAATGCTCTCGACGCCATAGCCTCGCTTTAATCTGCCGGTGCCATAGCAATCGGCACAATCCGGGATGCAGGGATTGTGCTGTCGATACGCCGCCACCTTCATGATGTCATACCAGGCGAGCTGCCGTAATTCCGGCAGATGACGGTAATCAAACGCGGCGTTATAGGCAAACATCGCTGTGGCCTGATAATCGGAAAGAAAATGCCGCAATTCGGCCATGACCTTTTCCCGTGAACACTCTAAATCAGGCTTGATGCCATTAACATACAGGGCATCGGTGTACATCCCGCCGTGATCCTTAAATGGTGTTAAAATATAATAGCGTTTATCGATTAACTCAAAACTCACCGGATCGGCGATGACAATCCCCACTGACATGACTGCATCACCCCAGGTGGTCTCCGTATCAATTACCGCGAATCTGTTCATAATTTGCTCCTTCTGTTATTATTGGCAATGCCTGATTGTACCGATGAGGGACTGATGTTCACCCTGTCGCTGTTTGGTGGTTCAGCCTCCCCGCCCTGACTGCTCTGTATAAATAGGTACGGGGGATGTTTTTACTTTCAACTTCTTTTGTCAGAATCAACCTATTTCTTGCAATGATCAACGACTCGAGTTTTTTTTGATAGTTCATCTCTTCACCTGTTTTCATTGATGCTATGATTATGCCGTATACATAGCATTAATGAAACAGCTGTCTCGATTTTATTTTTGCGATATGATTGTTGTAAGTTGAGTTGTGCCTGGCACCGGCCACTCATGGCGATTGCAAAAATGTAAATCACTGGTATGATCATAATAAATCACAGGATTTCGGGAGCACATTCATATGGAATTAAATGAACTCATTAAAACAAGACGACGCGAACTGGGTCTCACCCTCAAAGATGTTGCCCAGAAACTGGGGGTTGCCGAATCAACGGTGTTAAGGTATGAAAGAAAAAACATTCGCAATATGGGCATTGATAAAATTGCGGCGCTCGCCGATGTTTTAAACTGCAGCCCCGGCAGGCTGCTGGGCTGGGCCCCCGATTTGCTGCCGGCTGCAGACAAAGCCGGGACTGACGGCGTCATTGCTGACAAAACCGTAACCCTCAACGTCTACGCCTCACTGCCGGCCGGCCTCCCCTGCGATGGCAGTGCCGATGTGATTAGCTCCCTGCAGATACCGGCGGCCTGGCTGACCGATGGCGACACCTATATCGCCTTTTCTGTCACGGAACTCAGTATGTATCCCCGCTATCTGGAAGGGGACACGGTGATTGTTAAAGTTAGCCCCGATTGCCCAAAAGGCCACGATGCCCTGGTTGCTGTCGATGGTGCACCCCTCTTAAGACAGGTTGATTACGATCCAGACGGGGCACTCACCCTTAAAGCTTATAATCCCGAGTACCCGCCCAAACGCTTTGGCCCAAAGGATGAGCGGGTAACCATTCTGGGGATTGTCCGGGAAATGCGCCGAAATATCGCGATCCCCTAAAAGCTGTGTACGACAAAGTAAGTGCAGTTTGCCTGTCACCAGAGTTTATGGCTGACTTATTTCTAATAAGTTTATAAGTTGGTGTCGGGCACCATTCGCATGAGTTAAGTTGCGCCTGACACCGGACACTACTTCCTCACAAATGAAAGTTCAATTGCAAATTTTGTTTGACATCATTTTCAAAAACAAATAATTTTCTTTTTCGATCAAAAACTGGATTAGCAGCGTGAATGATTCGATGATGATTAGGACAAACGATTAACTGATTTGAACTGTCATTATTCAAACTCTTTGAAAAATAGTCGATATGATGCGCTTCAGATACCTGTATCCCGTATTCCTCCCCAATTGGTTTCCCACAGATCTGACAGCGATACTGATATAAACGTTTTAAGTTTTCGCCAATTTTATAATCCAATTTTCGAATGCGGTTTATACCCGTCTTTTTCATTATCTCTGGTGTGGTTTGATCTATCTGATACAACAATTGTGTTTCAAGCAAATGTTCATTTTTATTCTTCACATGGTTTTTAAATTCCACAATATCATCAAATGTGATCGGCTCGATGATAAACATATCGTCATACTCAGTTGTATAAAATGCTAGGTACTCTTTTTGTTCATGTGGGAGTCGAATCATGGAACGATCTGATGGATCACGAGACAACCGTTGATCTACAATAAAATTTAAGCTGTTAAAATATATTTTTTGCAATATTCCAGCCAGCTCACTATTTTTAGAGTATCGAATCTGTAAAGTATCCTTCTTTCGGTTGTGTTTTTCATTAAAGTTTACGTTCTGAATTTTTGTTGGATATACTTTATTATCCAACAAAAGACGGATCTGCTTACTCTCGCCTTTTTTTAGAAATCGTCCCATAATCTGCCCAAATTCAATTTGATGATCAATTGGTAAGGTCAGGCCTTCATTCAGTAATGACCAGTCAACTTCTTTTCGGTAAACATAACTTGATTCCATTTAAAAGTCACCTCTTTAGAATGAATTTTGTATCTCTAGCATTCCCACCATCAAGATTACAGCACTAATAGTAGGTCACGACAATTCTGACCACATCATCAACCGCTAAAATCTTGTGGTGTTGTTCAACCATTTTGTCCATCTATTAGTGCTCCTATTCATTGGCGACCATACGTCCTGTTAATTGATCTGCTGATTTCCAAAGGTTTCCTCAAACCCGATGTTACCTGTATTTTCCATAGTTCTTCCGTTGGTGGCTATTATGTCACCGGGCTGTCTGGCAGCCCGGCCGCTTTTAACGCATTCTTTTTTATTATACGCCGAAATTGCCTAAAAAACCAGTCAAATCACCGTTTTTCGCCACGTTCCTTCCCGCTATTCACTTTATTTAACAAATTATAAAGGTGTCCGGCACCAATATCTACTATCGACCAATAACGTCATGACAGAATAATAGCGGACAAACAAAGCATCTCCATGAACCGCTAAGTAGCTGTCCGATGGCTTCGCTTGTTCTTAATGATTTGTTAAAACGGCGTTGGCAATTAAGCGATCAAATTTTCTGATGTCGACGCCTTTTCGCAAATTGACCTTAATGTGACCAGCCCGCGTCCAGAGTTCAACTTCGGCATTTAAATCGAGCAGCTTACCGGCGTTTTCGGTCGACCACATATTAATCGCTGAGTATGGCAAGGAGTATACTTCTACTTTTTTACCCGTCAACCCCTGAGCATCTCTGACGATTAAGCGTTTGTTGGTAAAAATTGCACTATCTCTGATTGTTTTATACGCAGCGACCGCTTGTTCACCTTCAACCAGCAATACCTGAACATCTTGCGGAATCGGACACTCTGAAAGGAATGTCCATGATAAAATTAGACTTGTTTCTGCCATTTTTTGATCTCCTCTAAATTAATATTTTTTTGATTAGTCATTACATAAATTCGACATGATAAGCGTTTCTATGTTAAATGCACCAGGGGCTAAACCCAAGTTTAGTGGTTCTGCAGGGCCGTACACTACACCTCCGTCCCCTTTTTCACCCGGGATGAAGGGCTGCTGGATTCTGCGCTTCATCATGGCTTACTTATTCCGTATAAGTTTATAAGTTGGTGTCGGGCACCATTTTCGCAATTATCTCCTCAAATCAAATTCCGTTTTCCTTCACTAAGGTGTAAGGAGAATCATATTATAAATTGGTGTCAGGTAAGGTACTCCCTTTGAATGACCGGCTAGCGCGTGCTCCAGTTTTGCAGTTCCACGATGTTACCTTCCGGATCGGTGGCATAAACAAAGGTGGCCACCACCTGATTGGGATAGTCCGCGACAATCCGCTCGCCAATCTGACCCCCTCCGGCCGCCAGCACTTTTTTGAGCATTTTATCGAGATCGTCGACTTCAAAGGCAAGATGCCCCAAACCCGTCCGATTAATTTGTGGTAATCCCCCGTCGACCCAATCGTTGTAGGAAAATATTTCCAGCGTCGGCAAGCTGTTTTCATAGCCCGGTAAACAAAGATGCTCGCCCCGGATATGCGCCCCCCTGATCCCCGTCAGCTGATCGATCCAGTCTCCCTGCAGATCTCGTTTTGGCGGGACGGGCACGCATTCAAAAACTTCCTGGTAAAACCGCGACAGCTTTTCCCAGTCTCTGGCAATAATATTGGTATGGGTAAATTTTATCTTCATGATTCTCCTTCGTCGCCATGCCGCATGAACAACGGCTTCAAAAAACATCCACCTTTGCGGAACTGGCCAAATGAAACAGTTGTCTTGCAGCCGGTGTTGCGTTTTCACGCCATGCAAATTGCCCTGCTTATCAACGTGTCCCTTTAATTTTATGGCTTATTTCACTCTTCGCTATCCATGCTTTGGATTTTTTCAAAACCTTCCAGACCAGAATCTCTCCACCCCTTGAACGTATAGACGCGTTTCGATATTCTTCGCCCTTCACCGGATAAGCCTAAACTTACATTCCCTTCTTCAGCATTGAGACCCATTTTCCCCTCTCCGGTTCCCTCATAATATTCTTCGATAATCACTTCTTCCGCCGTATCGATTCGTCTTGCGATCGCTAACTCTTGCTCAACTTTTACTTGTAATTCAGTCATTTGCATTTCAATTTTCTGTTTTTGGGCCATTCTTTGTAAATCTTCAACACTGCCATTGTTTGAGACTTCGTTGATCTTTTGAACATTCTTTTCGATCGATTCGGCAACCGCGCGCGTCAGTGGGTTGGTATATTTAAAAGCCGCCAACGTCATTTTTCTGATATCATTTGCATCCATATCTGTTCTCCTTTGTTATCGCGATTGGTTTTTAAGACTGCGCAGTTAAGCCAATTAAGTTAAGTTGCGCCTGGCTCCGGACACTAAGAAATTGGCGCACCGACGTAACAACTATCGTGCGATCCACTTTTTAAAAAATTCAATGTCTTTGATTGAACCGTCTTGATTCAGTACGTCGAGATAGACACCGTCGCCTTTTCCGACCTGCCAGATGGCATTGACCGAATTCATTCTTTCGGTAATCTGTTTATCAAAAATGTAGTTCTCAAAAACACCCTTTCCCGGGCCGAATGTATTGGCGACATAAGCAACCAGATACACATCGACACAGCTGGCGCCAAAGAAGCTCGGATCACCGGTTAAAATATGTGTTCTGATGATATTTGGCCAATCACTTTGATCTTGACTTCGTATTTCTTGTTGAATCGCTTCAATGTGATAGGCTTTATAGCTGCGCTTTTCCCATGGCTCCAGTTGGGTATAATCGCCATTAACCTGTTTTAGCTTATGAAGCATATTTTTTAAATTGCAGACCGTCGGAATCACTTTGTCTTCTAAACTTCTGCCCATAATCCGGTCGGGCATTTTTTCAATTCTTGTCTTCATTGTTTCACCCTTCTTATTCGTGTTTTTAAAGCTACGCTGGTGTTTGTTGCTTAAGCCACGTCAAAATGTTCAACCTCTTTGTCTAACGCAAAGATGGCTTAAAAGCCCTTTATAAATTGGTGACGGGCACCATTCGCATTGGCTATTTTAGTTGCTATTCTGGGGTCGGTTATTAATAGTGCATATGATTTGAATTAGCGCGAGCATATTTATTCACGTTATTGTATAAATTTACGGGTGCCTTCGTTTTTTGGAGGTTTCACAGGCACTGTCTCACTACACTTTCGGTGGTTTCACAAATACCGCCTTAAAAAATCTATATTGCTTTCATATATATAGCTACAGTTGGAAATAGAATCTTTGCAATTGGACTCCAACCACCTCCACCATGCCGATGACCACCGCATGCAGGAGATAAATTTTTTCTCAAACTTTCGGTAATAAAACCGTCAGCATCGTTGTCATCATTATGTATGAATGTACACCACGCATCATAAAAAGAAGGATCACCATTTATATCAAATACTGGTAGCCCAGCTCTTGAAATCAAATCTGGATTAAAAGCAAAAAAATCATAAATGGCATAAAACAGCTGCATAAAGTGCCCATTCCGATTATAATCCTGGTAACTTTCAACCCTGTCAAATACACCTTTAAAAGCAAGGTATTTATATTTGTTTCTATTAGCATAACAAAAAGCTTGGAATTGTCTAAAATCACGCATAACATATCTCCCATCTTTCAATATTAATTTAATTATTTAACAAGTCTTTCGAATGATTTAGTAAAGATTTTCACATGTTCATCCTGGTTATTATAAAAAGGAAAACCCCAGACATGGTATTCTGTATCATCTGTAAATGTTTTTGTCGGAGTACCACGACTCTCAATCTGTAACAGAAAATCTTCTTTCCACTTGTCATGTAATATGAGATTGTTACCTTTCGGCTCCACAAAAATTTGGTACTGTTCATAACCCGTGGATTTTCTTTTGCAAAGGAAAAGCAGATAGTCAGGCTCAAAACGTTCTCCACCGTCGAAGGAATAAAGAACAAGCTGTCGCTCGTTGCGTACAAGATATACCTTTTCATACTCTCGTTTCAACTCCTCAACATAAGTAGCAAAGTAAGCCACAAATTCTTTTTCCTCTGTCGTACCAAAATTATCGTTAAACACAAACCAATCAGCTGCACCGAGATCTATTTTCCATTCAGGACGGACTGCAGGAGCATTTTGGGAAATACCTTCACCTTCACCATGAGGATCAGTAATAAAGCGTGTCTTGCTGCGGAACACCTCACTGAATTTCTTATCCGTAAAGTCAGTCGTACCTTCGTAGGTTTCTTTGATAGCTGATATCTCGCCACCAATTTTTGTTAGCACCTTCATACAGGCTTCAAAATAAGTTTCTGGCATAGGTGACTTATTGCGATTCTCGATTAGCAATCTAACACCACCAAGATATGCGTTGTCTGTTATAAATTCTCGTAATGACTTCAGGTTCGGGAAGTATCCTTGAAGTATGTTAAATTTGAAAACATCCGTTCTGCGTAGGGCTTTGTGGACAAGTGAATAATTGTATTCAGCGATCTCTCCAATTGTCGTACGGTACTGGTATGTCTTAACGGTTGTATTTGTGTGAGTATTCATCATCATTGTATCCATTGCTGTTTTTCCTGTATTAACCCTTACGGCATATTCTTTGTCGCGAACGGACGGCAACAATGCGATGATATCTTTGCGACTCTTCACCTCGCGTTTATTTAGAAATACAATACCTTGCTTATATATTTCATCAGCTTTGAATTCATCCTTAAGTATGTAACGCACTTCAGTCTGGCTCTCTGGCATTATACCCGTGGCAATCAATGCTTTATTCAACTCATCAATATAGCGACTGTCATATTGGCAGTGATAGTATAATTCTTCGCAGACACGAAGGGGATTTTCAATATCACCGTCATATTTTCGCTTATATTTTTCATCGCCATCCTCGATGTCAAAAGGGCAATACCTTGCACCACGTCCAATTAGCTGGGCTTCTGCAATGGTGCTTGCTCCAGGTTTTCCTTTGGTAGCATCGCGAGTTTCATAAAGGCGTACAATATCAAACAGATTCAGAACGTCCCAACCCTCGTCCAGTTTCTTAACCTCAAAAATAGCTCGATATGGATTATCTCTACTTTCTAGGGAATTGAGTAGAATCTGACGTTCATTCGCTTCTTTATCATCGTTTACCGAGACACAATGATCAACGCTGAATTCCTCACGTAACTCCTGTGCCAATTCATCAAAGTCAATGTTCTTGGCGGCAAAGTAATCCGCCAAACGTTTCACCTCAGCAAGAGGTGTGTTAATTATAATACTCTCTAACGCACTACCAGATAGTGTCCGAATCATCTCGTGAAAACACCGTTCAAAATCCTTGCTTGCTGCTATGGTCTTAGCTTTGAATAATACTACCGGCTTAATATACAACCTATGGTCTTGAAAAACCTTCAATCGGTATTGACTGAACATTAGAGCCTGCAATGCTCGATCGGTGTAAGAGATATCAGCTCGTATGGCCCGCACTTGCTTCGAATACTTTTCCTCCCGGAATTTACGAAGTGGGTAGTCATAAATAATCTTGTTCTCGTATTCACTAAGAATGAATGGATTCTGTAAATCGCAGGTTGCTGTGAATTCCAGAAGAATATTATCGCGGTTGGAGTTGAAGATACGACTAACCGTAGTTTCCCAACTTACACGCAAATTTTCTTCACTTTTGTCGATCTTTCCGTTACGCGTGTCCACATTTAGATGATGGGCTTCATCAGCAATCAACACAGTCTTTTGCTCAGCGAAGTCATCAAAAGATGGTGCGTTTTCCTTGGCAAACCACATATCAGAGTGAAGACCTTGTGTGGTTGTGAAGCAAATATTTATCGCATCGGAGTTCACGCCTTGGAAATTGGGTACCTCGTTTATTTTGATATTTTCTCCATCAATATCGATTTCTTCTGCGAATAGATATTTTGCTGAAGCTGGATTTAGAAAGTTTTCCTTCGTTTTCTTAACTATGTTGTCAAGGTTAACGAAGAACAGAAAGTTTCGATAACCGCGTTTATATAGATATATAATAAGCCCAGCCATAATGAGCGTCTTACCACTACCAGTTGCCATGTGAAAAAGTACTTGCGTAGGGTTGGGGCATTTATCGCTCTCGTAAAATGTAATAAAATGCCGAAAAGCCTCTGTCTGGTATGGTCGCAATTCAAAATCCTGATTGAGGTTCTCCGCAATATACTCTGGCATCTCTTTATAAGCAATTGAAGTAAAGTCACGTATGGAGTCAATTTGTTGAAAAAGGAACATTATTTATCCTCCAATCCATAGAATTTGCGAGTAAAACTCTTGTTTGTGTCACTTATTGCATATTCTTCGTCCTCAAGATCGGAGAGGTTTACATAGAGCATATTTTTATCTAATAATTCGAGAATGAACCGCTTCTTGTCCTCAAGTGCTAGCGATTCGAAATCAGAGGCAGTTCCTGTAATCTCGGCAGGGTTTACCTTACTACTTATGAAGCCGCTCTTGAGAACGCATTCCAACAACACCGACAACTCTGCGTCCGTCTTTGCCTCAGAAACCTCGTCAGCATATTTCTGATTAATTTTTGCGAGTTCACAGTAAACAATGCTTGTGTTGGGAGCAATTGACTTCATGATAGCAACATTTCGAGGAAGGGTGTCCGTCTCGATGTAGTCCATCTGCTCAACCAATATAAAGCGCCTATGACCGCCGTCTTTATTAATCTCCATTACTGCGTGTCCAGTAGTACCGCTACCTCCAAAAAAGTCGAGGATAAGCGCCTCTTTATCGTCTTCCACAACAGCTTCGATACAATCAATCACGTTGTATATAGACTTTGGATAGGTAAACTGCGTGTCAGGTAGAATGCTCTTTAAAAGTTGCGTTCCGTTGACACTGGCATCATATTTCGAATCCGTCCATACCGTCTTATATGTACCAAAATCCTTCCCAATCTCTATATCAAAACCCTTCTTTGTGGCTTTTACGCGTAGTACATTCCAAATGCTCTCCACCGTCTGTCGTGCATAACGCCATTTACGCTCCACTCCCTTGCTATCAATTGGATAAATATAATATTGTTTACCGTGCTTCTCCGTTTGCTGAGGATGCTCATTATCCGCACAGACATCTCCGAAGCCTACAATTTGACCACCCTCTACAATAATTGGATAAAAACAATTTTTAGCATCAGAGCGCAACGACTCGCCGCCCCAGTTTCGAAGAGGTGACCAATCTATCTCTTCTGGTTTTAATTTCCTGTTACCAATTGTTTTCTTTCCTTTTGGAGTTACGAAGATAGCGTACTCATGAGTATATGAGAAATTTGTACCAATTGCACCACGAGGGTTATGTATGACAGTAATACAGTCAACATCGCTGTCAGGGAATAATTCCTCTATCAATATCTGTAGACGTGGTTGTTCATTCTTGTCAATTGCTACTATAAGAACACCATCTTTCCGAAGTAGCCTTTTAGCAATTTCTAAACGATTTTTCATGAAGACCAACCATGTCGAACGATTAAATGTGTTGTTATAAGCAAAGGTATTAGCCTGGCTCGGCGGATTATAAGGCGGATCTATATAGATACACTTTATTTTACTTTCATACCTTCTCAGAAGCGAAGCAATCGCAAGCAAATTGTTTCCTTTGATTATGAGATTGTCGCCTTCTTCGAAAACCATTGCATCTTCAACGCCATCAATAGTATATCTCTTTGCCCCAATAATCACTTTTGGACTAAGTAACCTGTCGACCTCGTCTGGCGCAAGCGTTTCATTATAGAAAACCTCATTGCGGCGCTGGTCGTCCTTCGACTGTCCACCTTCAAGTATGCAGTCCTTATAGGGGAAAGATAGCACAATGTCGTTCGTTGAAGAGATGAGATCACCTCGAGCATCAACTAGCCCAATACGGTTTTTGAAGCGCGTGTAGCTATCTGGTAGAAATTGCCGATTGTTGACTACCCAGCCGAACCCGACCTTGTCGAAAACGTACGTACCGTTCACATCCACGAAAAAACGTGTTTTCGTATGGGAGTTTCCAAGCAACATTTCAATTAAAGCCGCGTCCATATTCATAGCGGATTCATAGACTTTATTTCGCAGTAATGTTCCATCCTCCGTAAAGAACCGTTCATCAGCCTGTAAGACTTCTACCAGTGTTTCAAAGAAATTAGTCATTTTTTCTCTTGCTCCTTTTCGCTTTAATTTGATACCATGCCTGTTTCATTACATTTTACTCGCTACCACTAGGACGATTGGCCAGACATAACCAATTTTTTGAGCGGCTGCCATTAGCGAGACGATATATTAATCTTATTAGTTATTATTTACAACCAAGCCACTTTTTTATTATTAAAAGCTTTATGGGCTGCAATAGAATGAACTGCCACAATTTGCGTTTAGCTGATTTCATTTAACCCTGCGTTAGTACGTGCGCAGTAAATTTTGTTACACATGTTTGAAAAACCGCTCATATATTCATACACCCTTTTTTCTAGAAAAGCTTAATAATTTAGGTCTCCCAAATATCTTTCTTAAGAAATATATAATTGCCACCTATACTTAACACTAAGTTAAGAGTTTTGGGCATCACTGAATTGTGTATATTACAATGCGTTTATATCATAGACCCGGCCCAGCAGATCCTTCTCGCCACTGTCGTGCAGCTTGATGGTATAGAACAGATCAAACATTTCTCCCAGCCGTTTTTTGTTAATTACCGGGCGCGCATAGCGTTTGACGAGCACTCCTTTTAAACTGGTGTTTTCCTTTTCGATCTGGATCAACCCATCATCGATATACTGGCCGATTTTGACGACCTTGGCGTTGACCATGATAAAGGACCAGCGGGCTACTTTGGGAACCCATAAAATATTTTCGGCTTCGTATTCGTCGCGGTCTTCTTCAAAGCTTTCGCCTTCCGCCAGCAGCGCGTTATATTTGGTCTCGAATTTGACGGAAATATATTTTAAAAAGAACATCCCCAGCACGACATGCTTATATTCGCCGGCGTCCATACTGCAGCGCAGTTTATCTGCTAATTTTCAGATGATTTCTTCAACCCCGATGTTACCTGTGTTTTCCATGGTTCTTCCGTTGGTGGCTATTATGTCACCGGGCTGCCCAGCAGCCCGGCCGCTTTTAACGCATTCTTTTTTATTATACGCCGAAATCGCCTAAAAAACCAGTCAAATCACCGTTTTTCGCCACGTTCCTTCCCGCTATTCACTTTATTTAACAAATGTCAAATTTTTTAGCGCCGCCGCCGATTTCAGCTCGCCAAAACGCACCCCCTGATAAGAAAAGGCCAGCTCCAGGGGGCTGGCCGGATAGTTAGGTTTCTTTCAAAAACAATTCTCCTCATCTGTTTTGTTATTGATTGTCGTCGTATCTCTTCTGCTGCTAATCAGCATCACTTTTTCCACTGATTGGCAGACGTCTTCCCAGGCAAATTCATTGGCATAGGGGTTTTTCTTTTGGTAAGCCTGCCACAATGCTTTCATCTCGGCGCTCTCAAAAACCTCTTTTACAGTCACGTTTTGACGGGCTAGCAAGTGTTCACCCTGTCGCTTTTTGGCGGTCTGATATATTGCATTAGCGAGAATGTCGGGATCAATGGGATGCAGTGTTGCCTGCAAGAGAATATGAATATCGTAGTAGTCCCGCATCCGGGTGTTGTAGGTACCAAATGATAAAATGCCATGGTATTTTTCTGCTAAGACTGTTTCCAGATTATAAGCCCAGATTGAGATATATCGTGCCTCAAACATTAAGGGATAGCTATACATTATTTCTTTAGGTGTGATCGCATCGCCGGTTGTAATATCCACCTTGATGGGAATGCGCATCCGGTCAATAGTTGTTTCGATATAAACCCGCATCCCCGTGTAGTCACCCTCTTCGTGGATGGTTTCCAACTTTTTCAGCGCCATACTAATGTGATCGTCACAATCGATGGCCAGGATTTCGAGCATGATTTCTTCCAGCACTTCTGAATTTAAGGGGTAATTTTTCAGGGTCGTATCGATGTCGACGGTAGAACGGCTATCAATTCCCACCACCGAAGCAATCAGGAAACCACCTTTAAGGATAAAATGGTCACGAAAACGGGATAAGGCAATCCGCTCCAGAAATCGCTCCATCATATAATTTTTTGATAGAATCAGCGGATCAAGCTGCTTTTCTTTGGCCAGATTTTTAATCTTATCTTTTATCTGAGTGGCTGTTTTCACATCAATACCTCCATATAGGCTTTAATCCGTTTTTCGACACCAAAGGTTCTGGCATAGTCCAGCAGCAAGGGCACGTTGCGATCTTTTTGCCGGAAATAACGTTTGACCGCTTCGGTAACCAGGCTCAGATCCGACTGATAACGGGGACTAAGCAGATCACAAATGGTCCGTTCCTGATTATAGCAGCGAATGTCCCGGCCAAAATTGGTTTTAACCATAATAATCCCAATGGCATACCATTCTTTCTTGACACTGAAGACCTGGAAATTATCTTTTCTTAACCGGCTGGCATTATAACCAAAGGGCACGGTCACGGTAATCACCAGCGGGTCACGGTCTGTCAGATCGAGAAAATAGAGTGCCGTTTCATGGGAATAGATCATTTTCTGATTAATGGCCTGTTTCCAGTAATAAACATCCTCCCAGGCATCCTCACTGAGGTAAACGCCGCGACTGAGGGCTTTCAACCGCCCCGCTTTGACTGCTCTGTATAGATAGGTACGGGGGATGTTTTCACTTTCAACATCTTTTGTCAGAATCAGCCCATCTCTTGCGATGATCAACGACTCGAGTTTTTTCTGATAGTTCATTTCTTCACCTGTTTTCATTGATGCTATGATTATACCATGTGTATAGCATAAACGAAACCGCTGACACCGCATTAATTTCAGCTTCTTTTTTCTCACTATCAATGTGATCCGCTGATTCTTTACAAAAAACGATGATTTTTTACTTTTTCGCCACGTTCCTTCCCGCTATTCACTTTATTTAACAAATGTCAAATTTTCAAGCGCCGCCGCCGATTTCAGCTCGCCAAAACGCACCCCCTGATAAGAAAAGGCCAGCTCCAGCGGATAGTCGCGGCAGTCGCGGG